>JAFDVT010000450.1 GCA_018268875.1 Acidobacteriota bacterium | reverse complement strand
GCAGGCAGAATCGCGAAGACGAAACGCTTCCTTGATAATAAAGAGTAGATGGTTAGCCGACTGGCGTTGGGGCTGTTTGTAGCGGTGTGTGGACTTTGGGGGCAGGTTACGACCGGGTCCCTTTCCGGGTACGTCCTGGATCCTTCCAAAAAAGGCGTTCCCAATGCGGAGCTCGCTCTCGAAGACGAATTGCGAAGCGTCAGGCGAACCGTTCGCGCCGATTCGCAGGGCTTTTATCAGTTCCTGCAGTTGCCTCCCGGCCGCTACGCACTGCGGACTTCCGCCACCAGCTTTCAAACGCTTTCCGCTCCCGGAATCACCGTCGCCGTCGACACGCATGTGCGGTTTGACCCCGTTCTGGCGCTCGCCAACACCACCTATGTCGCCGAGGTCCCGGCACAACTTCCCGCCGAAACCGCTGAGCTAGGCGGTGTCGTCGGGCGCGCGCGGATGGACCAGTTGCCGCTCAACCGGCGCGACTTCTTACAGCTTTCGATGTTGATGCCCGGCGTACTGCCTCCCGTCGAAGGTTCTGAACTCTCCGGCCGAGGCTCGTTTGCGATGCACGCCAACGGCGGACGCGAGGAGTTCAACAACTTCCTGCTCGACGGCGTCGACAACAACGACCCGATCATCAACAAATACAACCTGCAGCCACCGGTGGACGCGATCCAGGAGTTCAAGATCGCCACCAATTCCTACAGCGCCGAATACGGCCGCAGCGCCGCCGGGCAGGTGAACGTCATCACGCGGTCGGGGTCGAACCAGTGGCATGGATTCGGTTACGAATACTTCCGCAACCGTGTGCTCGACGAGAGGAATTACTTTACGCCGGCCGGCGAGAAGAACAAGTACGCGCGGCATCAGTTCGGCGCGGGCGTCGGCGGCGCGATCCGCAAGGACCGTACCTTCTTCTTCACCAACGGCGACTGGTTCCGCGAACGCGCCGGCGTCACACGCATCGGCAGCGTACCTTCGCAAGCCGTCCGCAATGGCGACCTTTCGGGATTGGGCGTCACCATCGTCGACCCGTTCACGCAGCAGCCGTTTGCCGGTAACCGGATTCCCGCCAACCGGATTCATCCGCTGTCCGCCAAAGTGTTTTCGTCGCTGTTCCCGCTGCCGAATCTTCCCGGCGAATCCGCCAACCTCGTGACGCAGCCGGTGGGCCGCGACGACGAGTCCCAGTACAACGTCCGCGGCGACCATTACGCCACCGCCAACGACATCTTCACGCTGCGCTACAGCTACGGCCGCAAGCTGTTGCATGAACCGTTTGCCGAAGACAACACCGGCATCCCCGGCTTTGGCGACGACGTTCGCGACCGCGGTCATAACGCGATGCTGCGGTACCAGAAGATCTTCAATGCCCGGACCGTGAATTCGCTGATGCTGGGGTTCAGCCGCCTGGAACGTTCAGCGTTCCCGGAAAATGCGGCGACCAACGTCAACTCGCTGTGGGGCGTCAACTGGCTGCCTACGAACTCCGTCAACTGGGGATTTCCGTCGGTGGCCGTCGCCGGCTATTCGCAGACGGGCGACGTGACGCCGCTGCCCTTGGCCCGCGCCGCCAATACCTATCAACTGCAGGAAGGCTTGAGCATCAACGCCGGCCGCCATGCCCTACGCCTGGGGTTTGATGCTCGCCGCATCCAGCACAACGGCTACCTGAACCTGCTCACGCGCGGGTCGATGTCGTTTTCGGGCGCGCTGTCCGGGTCCGGCGCCAGCGACCTGTTGCTCGGCTTGCTGTCGTTCAGCCTGCAAGCGCGCGCCGACGCGATCCAGACGCTGCGCACCACAGCCACGAATTACTACGTCCAGGACGATTGGAAGATCGCGCCGAACCTCTCGTTGAACCTGGGCGTCCGCTACGAATACAACACGCCGTTCACCGATCCCACCAATCGCATGTCGGTGCTGAACCTCGCCAGCGGGCAGCTCAACCAGGTGGGAACCAATGGCGTGCCCCGCGGCGGCTACCGTCCCGACCGCAACAACTTTGCGCCTCGTGTGGGACTCGCGTGGTCCCCGGGCGGCGGCCGTACGGCGATCCGCGCGGGTTATGGCTTGTACTATGACTCGGGTCTGATGAACGCCAACACGTCGCTGTACTTCAACCCGCCGTACTTCGACATCCGCGTATTCTTCCCGACGCAGACCTCGCTTGTGACGTTGACCGATCCGTACCCGCGCAATTCCGGCTTTGCGCCGCCCGCTTCGTTGAGCACGCTGAGTCCGGACCTGACCCAGGCATCCATGCACCACTGGAACCTGAGCGTGCAGCGTGATGTGACGGGAGTGGGTGTGGTGAGCCTCGCCTACGCGGGGTCCAAGGGGACGCACCTGCTGCGGTCGCGCGACCTGAACCAGCCCGCGCCGGGGTCCGGCGACGTCGAGGAACGGCGTCCGTACCCGGGGTTCAGCAACATCTTTTTTGCGGAAAGCACCGGCAATTCGAACTACCATTCGCTGCAGGCGATGGTGAACCGGCCGTTGCGGCGCGGCGTGTCGCTGCTGGCGAGCTATACCTTCGGCAAATCCATCGACGATACCTCGGGGTTCCTGGGCAACCGCGCGGACAAGAATTTTCCGCAGAACAGCCGGGACTTCCGGTCCGAACGCGCCGTGTCGAGCTTTGACATCCGCCATCGCGCCAACATCGCCGCCACCGTCACGACCCTGCCCTTTGGACTGCAGGCCAGCATGATCCTGAGCGCCAACACCGGCCAACCGTTGACCCCGATTCTGCGGTTCGACAACAGCAACACCGGCAACACGGGCGGGACCTACGGCAGCGACCGTCCGAACCTGGTGGGCGATCCGAACAACGGTCCCAAGACGGCGAATGAATGGTTCAACACGTCGGCATTTGCGATCCCCGCGCCGTACACGTTCGGCAACGCCGGTCGCAACATTGTGCGAGGTCCGGCGTATGTCAGCACGGACGCTTCGCTGCTGCGCCGCTTCCGGATCACCGACCGGGTGTCGCTACAGATGGAAGGACAGGTGTTCAACCTGTTCAACCGCACGAACTTCAACCTGCCGGAACGTTACGTGGACGAGCCGACGTCGTTCGGGCGGATCTTCAGCGCCAAGGCGCCTCGCCAGATGCAGTTGACGGCGCGGTTCATCTTTTAACAGCAGCTTCAACGTTGGATGGATGCTTTTCGGAGCCGGGCGGCCGCCTTGGCCTTGGCCGCTTCGGAAACCTCGATGCGGTTGTTCACCGCGCGAGCCCCGGCCGTTTTGGCCATCCGCGTCATGATGCCCTTGTGTTGGATGACGTTGGTCTTGCCGTCCAGCGTCACCACGCCGCCCTGCACCTGAATCTGGAACTTGTTCGCCGCCAGCTTGGATTTGGCCAGCTTGGCGCGCAGCGTACGGTCGATTTCGGCGTCGGATACCCTTGGAGCGGCCGCAGCGGCCGCCGGCGGGGCCTTAGCGGCAGCGGGAGCATTCGCCGCCGGCGACGCCAACAGCGAAGTCCAACACGCGAGCGCCGCCACCAGTAGAAGGAATCGGGTCATGACCTTATCTTGACCCTGAATCGCCGAAACGCGGACGGGTCTTCGGTGGGCGGCGGGACCGGATTTTCTGGAGGCTTACCTACCCCTATGTCTTTGAGATCTTACGGGCTTTCCGGAAGGAGGTAAAGGCGAAATAGCTCATCACCAGGGCGAAAACGGCGGTCAACGCAAAGCGGCCCAAGGCGTCGGGATCGGTCTCCATCGCCCGGAAGTAGCGGTAGCCATTGAACCAGCCGATGATCGCAAATACCAGAAAAATAAAGCCGATCATCTCGTTCCACAGGACGTGGATCGGTTTGATCACGCCCGGCATCACGCTCTTTACAAATTTGCCTGCCAGCTTCACCATTGTTTTGCCCGTACCGTGCCGATACAGTGTAAGAGGCGCGGGTACGACAGTCTCACTGTAACGCGATTGCCTGGGGAGAGGCAGGTTATCCTGAAGAGGAAGTTCATTCGGAAAGGCTAAGGGCGCAAACTCTTGGACGACAAACTCAAGCAGCTCATGCAGGAGCTTGGAAACGCCATCAATGAAGCGCTTTCCGACTCGGAGCGTATCGCGGAAGCCATCGGCGACATCCGGCAAGCCGGCTACGACGTCTTTCTGGTGCTTGAAGCCACCATTGGTTTTAACAAGCGCGAAGATTCCGACGAGGAAGACGACGCCGACGCCACGGTAGGGTCGGATTCGGAGGCGCCGGATACCTCCAAGCGCAATCCCAAGGCGTCCGGCAAAATCAAGCTGACCAACCAGGATCAGAAGTTCCTGCGTGCGCTCAAAATCTCGATCGACGACGAATCCTAATCCAGATCGACGATCCGGTTCGGCGTCAGTTTCTCCAACACCTTTTTTGTACCGTCCGGCCAGGTGACGGTCGCATCGACGGTCGTGCTGCTCTTCCCGAGTCCGAAATGCACCGGCGTGTGGCTTGCCGAGGCGTACCCGAGCGATGGCGTAAACAGGTTGCTCTGCTTGCCGATGTCGATGCGGGTTCCGATGCGGTTGGTGCGGAACGCGATCCAGTTCCCCGCGGGACCTGTGTTGGCCCAAAGCTCCGCCGGCGCGCCTAGCACCGTCACCGCCGTGTCCAATGCGCCGTCGCCGTCAAAATCCGCGACCGCCAGTCCGCGATGGGCCGCCGGGGACTTTTGCAGCGCCGGGCAACCCGATTCCTGAAACCGGCCTCGGCCGTCGTTGCGAAACACGGCGTTGGGTTGTAGATAGGTCATCCCCGGTTCGAACTGCTCCACCAGGTCGTTGACATGAGAATTGGTGGTGAACAGGTCCTTCCAGCCGTCGTTGTCGAAGTCCGCGATGGCCACGCCCCAGCCGCCGTATTTCACCGCCAGTTGACCCAGCTTGGTTTCGGACGTCGCGTCGTGAAAGGCGCCGCCGCCCTCATTGCGATAGAACGGGAACGTCTCGTTGTTCAACGCGGTCACCGCGATGTCGGGCTTGCCGTCGTTGTCGATGTCGCGGAAGTCGGCGCCCATGTTCGCGACGGGCTTGCCGTGGTCCAGCAACGCGACGCCCGCCAGCAGTCCTGTCTCTTCGAACTTGCCGTTGCCCAGGTTGTGGAACAGGAAATTTTGCAGGTTGTCGTTGGTGACAAAGATGTCCAGCTTGCCGTCCGCATCGTAATCCGCCACGGCGACGCTCATCGCGCGACCCCGTGCCTTCGCAATCCCCGCCGCCGCGCTGACATCGGCGAACTTGCCATTGCCCAGGTTCCGGTAGAGCTGATTCGGCCGCGGATCGAAGTACTTCGGGTGGCAGTAGACGCGCAAGTTCCGGTTCGAGTCGCCGCAGAAGCGGGCCGTTGTGCGATCCAGGCCGTAATTGCCGACAAACAGATCCAGCAAGCCGTCGCCGTCTACATCGAGAAATGCCGCGGCGATGCCCCACTCGCTCGTCTTGGGCGGGATCGCGCCGGTCTTGGCGGTGACGTCCTCGAACTTGCCGTTGCCGAGGTTCCGGAACAGGGCGTTGCGTTCGATCCCGGCAGCAAAGACGTCCACACGGCCGTCGTTGTCGAAGTCCCCGGTGGTGAGGCCGATGAAGTACCCTTGCGCCTCAAATCCCGAACCCGGCGTGACGTCGCGGAAGTTCCAGTTGCCCTCGTTGCGATAAAGCCGTAGCGGATTGGTGAACGCAAGGTCGATCCGCCCGTCGTGATCGAAGTCG
>JAFDVT010000044.1 GCA_018268875.1 Acidobacteriota bacterium | reverse complement strand
GGGATGGAAAGAGCGGAAGTTCGATACCGCCATCACCATCGACGACGAGGAGTTTGCAAGCCCGACTCATAAGGTCGACTGCTTCAAGGGGAAGGTTGGCGTCGAGGTGGAATGGAACAACAAAGACCCCTTCTTCGACCGCGATCTCAACAATTTTCGCCTATTGTTCGATTTGAGAGCGATGGACGTTGGCGTCATCATTACGCGCGCGACTGAATTGCAAGCAATCTTCAAAACGCTGAAAAAGGGCGCGTCATATGGATCGTCGACCACGCACCATGAAAAACTATGGCCAAGGCTCGACGGCGGCGGCGGTGGTGGTTGTCCCGTGCTGACATTCGCCATCAAGCCTGACCTGTACGTTCAGGACGTGCCACCCGACGAGCTCGCGCGTATACTTGCCAAAGCCAAGGACACCGGGGACGAGTTTGATTTCGACGAAGACTGAGCGACCCTACTCAGCCGCCAACGGCATCGCGCTGTTATAGCCGTAGGTATCCCAAGTCGGCTTGTAGCTGTCGTCCGCCTGATTGCCCCACACCGTCCAGCCCTTGCGCGCGCCGCGGCTGAACATTTCGAGCCGGGGACCCCAGCTGCAATCCTCGATGATCTTGTACTGCTCGTCCGGCTTGCGGCTGTGCTCGCGCTTTCGTGTAGCCATCAGGTTCACTTGGCTACGGCCGGGCTGGAGCGTCCGAGCGTTCTTACCTTTGACGCCGAACAGCAGCAACTCGGTGACGTTGCGGAAATAGAAACCGACGCCGCGTCCATCGGAGCCGCCGTCCTTGCGGATTTTGTGCCAGACGATGTTGGAAATGTAGCGGAACCCCCAAGCGTCCATCACGCGCAGACCATCGGGGAGCAACGCGTTGGGGACCCATAAGTAGAGGTGCGACGGATCGGCGGCGATATCGTCGACCGGCAGCGCGCAAATCTCATCCAGCGTCATCGTGCCGTAGCGATTGAGCCGTTTATGCTCGGGCGCGACCTTGCCGGTGCGGTTCTGGAATTGCCACGGCGGATCGGCGAGGATCGTACCGAACTTCTTCCCGCGAGCAGTCGCGAGAAGATCGACGGTAGCGGAAACGTGACCAGCGGGATCAAGCATTTGTTTTCATCCCTCTATCGCGTAGGTCGCGACGTATATGTTCTCTAAAAGTTCCGGTCAACCGACGCGGGAGTAAATCCCACGTCGTCGGCCGGCGCTGATCGCGCCGCCGGCCGGCCGTTCGCGTCGCTAAAGCGACCGGCGCGTAGCTGCGCTACGCGCCTCGCTCCGGCCTATTCCGCCGCAATCCCCGCCTTATCGAACATATCCCCGTCATCACCGCCAGTCCCCGCATCCTCATTAGCCGCCGGCTTGGCCTTCGCCTTCTGGCGCTTGTCGAAGCTGTCCCACACGTCGTTCCACTGCCCCCTGGTCGCGGCCTTGGAATATTCCGTCGCGCGCTGTTCGAAGAAGTTGGCGTGCTCGACGCCGTTCAGCAGCGGGGTGAGCCAGGGCAGGGGGTGTTCGTCGATCATGAAGATCGGCTTCATGCCCAATTGCCCCATTCGCCAGTCGGCGATGTAGCGGATGTATTTCTTGATGTCCTTCGGGCTCATGCCGTTGACCGGGCCCTGTTCGAAGGCGAGGTCGATGAACGCATCCTCCAGCCGGACGGTCGTCTGGCACTGATCGGCGATGTCGTCCTTGACCGCCTTGGTGAGACAGTTGCGTTCTTTCACGAAGGCGTGGAACAGGCGGATGATGCCTTCGCAGTGCAGGCTTTCGTCGCGCACCGACCAGGACACGATCTGGCCCATGCCCTTCATCTTGTTGAAGCGCGGGAAATTCATCAGCATTGCGAAGCTGGCGAACAGCTGGACCCCCTCCGTGAAGCCGCCGAACATCGCCAGCGTGCGCGCGATATCCTCGTCGCTGTCGACGCCGAACTGCTGAAGATAGTCGTGCTTGTCCTTCATCTCGGCATATTCGAGGAACATGCCGTATTCGCTTTCGGGCATGCCGATCGTGTCGAGCAGGTGGCTGTAGGCGGCGATGTGCACCGTTTCCATGTTGCTGAACGCGGTCAGCATCATCTTGATCTCGGTCGGCTTGAACACGCGGCCGTATTTGTCGTGATAGCAATCCTGCACCTCGACATCGGCCTGGGTGAAGAAGCGGAAGATCTGGGTCAGCAAATTGCGTTCGTGATCGGACAACTTCTGCGCCCAGTCGCGGCAATCCTCGCCCAGCGGCACTTCCTCGGGCAGCCAGTGGAGCTGCTGCTGACGCTTCCAGAACTCGAACGCCCAGGGGTATTCGAACGGCTTGTACTGCTTGCGGGCTTCGAGAAGGGACATGGACGACTCCGGGACTAGAACTTGATGGGTGTAAGGTGTTTCATCGGGCCGAACAGGCCAAAAGCTATGACCGCGCCGAACACGCAAATGAACGGCGCCATGATCATCATAATGCGGCCGCGGCGGCGGATTTGATCCACGCTCAACCGGGCGGGAACGACACCAGGGTGCGGCGTCGAAAAGAAGCCGCCCAACGGACGGCCGGTCCAGGGATTGTGGTCGAGCCGACTCCACTGCCTGCCGAGCAGGAAATTATACGTCGATATGCCGACGATCGCGATGAGCATGATCCAGCCGCTCATAATTGCGAACCCCAACTCGCCATCGACCAGGCGAAGAAGCCGAGGATGCCGGCCAGCGCGAGCAGCATCGTCGCGATCAGGCGGCGGGCGTAGATCGCGGCGTCGCTACGCCCGCGGATGCCGACCAGCGCGGCGATCCCGCCGACCCCGGCGAGACTCGCGACCGCTGCCATGATGACCGGCGCGCGGATCATGACGCGCACCCTGCGCGCGCCACGCCGTCAGACGTGGCCGGCTGTGCCGACCACGCTGCCCGCCGTGGCGTCTCCGGAATTGCTCGCGCAATTCCGGTGCGCCCGCACCATGCAACGACTCCCGCTGGCATGCGTTTCGCTAGTGGAACCATCAACCCCGCAGGAGCATCCCCATGACCGACCTCAGCCAGATTCGCGAACATATGGAAGTCATCGGCGCCGACGGCGTCCATGTCGGCACCGTCGACAAGGTCGAGGGCGACCGCATCAAGCTGACCAAGGCCGATAGCGGCGAGGGGAACCATGAAGGGCATCACCATTTCATCTCCACCGGCCTGATCGCCGGGGTCGAAGGCGACAAGGTGCGGCTGTCCGCCAACGCGGATGTTGCGGTGACGTTCGAGGAGGAAGCGGG
>JAFDVT010000449.1 GCA_018268875.1 Acidobacteriota bacterium | reverse complement strand
TTTCGTCGACGTCGCACATGGCCACGATGTTCTCGGTCTGCGCGGCCTGATTCAGGATGAACCCGCCCTGTCCGCCACAGCCCACGGCGGCGACGTTCAGCTTCTCATAAAAAGGTTTGTAGCCAAGGGCGCGGAGCGAAGGAACGCTACCGTAGCCGGCGGAGGGCACTGCTCCCGCAAGCAGAGTGCCGAAGAAGAAGTGGCGTCGCGACGTGGGGCTCATGTTGTCTAGGATAGGTCAAAGTCAGTGCAATTGGTCTACCCAATAATCCAAAGTGTCCAGATCCTGGTTCAGGCGGCCTTCCACGGTCTGCCCGGGTTTCAGCCGCTGGAACTCCGCGGCGTTGGGGACGGGGAAGTCCATGGTCATGGGTTCCATCCAGACTTTGCCGGCCGCATCCTGAATGCGTTCGTGCTTGATGACGGCCACTTTGTCTTCGGCGCGAAGCCGGACCACGACACCTTTCAGGTCATAACGCTGGACATTCTTATGCGTCGCCGCCGCCGGTGGCGACTTGACGCAGGCGCCCGCCAGCAGGGCGGCCAGGGTGACGATCAGGACTCGTAAGGTTTTCAAAGTTCGACCGTAGCATGTCAGCCGCTACAATCGTTGGATGGCGACGCGCCGTTTTTTGCTGGCTCAAATGGCGGCGGCCGCTGTGGTGGTCGGCATTCTGGCCTTCGGAACCCTGTTCGGAACCTTCGTTCGATGGGATGACGAAGGCTATTTCCTCCTCTCGTTCCAGCGCTTCCTGCAAGGTCAACCGGCTTACGATGCGGTGTACTCGGTCTACGGTCCGTACACATTCCTGACTGCTGGCCTGGTGACGGGATTTCAGGCGTCGCTGGCAACGCATGACTATTTCCGTTGGGTCAGCCTGGTGCTTTGGCTGGCGATCGCCGCGGTTCTTGGGTGGACGGTATTTCGCTGGACGGGAAGCCGCCTCGCCGGCGTGGCAGGGCTCGCGCTGGTCGGGCAAAGCCTCACGGGTTTGGCGCGAAGCGTCAGCCATCCACAGGTGTGGTGCCTCCTGGCGGTTGCGGCGCTGGTGTGTGCCGGAACCCGATGGCTGTTCGACGATCGTGTCTCCCGTGTCGCCGGTTGGATCGGATTTCTGACGGCGGTTCTGCTGCTGATCAAGATCAACATCGGCGGGTACGTCCTGCTGGGCATCGCGCTATTTCTGGCCGTCACGATCCCGGCGGCGTCGCGCCTCGGGCGGATGGTCCAGTTCCTGGCGGGAACCGCGGCCTTCGTACTGCCGGCCGGAATGATGTTCCGGCAGACGGCGCAGCAGCCACCGGCGGTGTACTTTTTCCTGTTCGTGTACTGCTGTTCGCTCGCCGCTGTGGTCGCGGTCGCGTTGCGGCATCGAACTTCGGTACCGAAACCATGGGTTCCGGCGATGTGGTTCTGCGCCGGTGGAACCTTGGCCGCGCTGATCGGAATCGGAGGCGTACTCCTCGCCGGTACGACGCTACGCGCGCTGTTTCAGGGCGTCATCGTGGAGGCGGTGCTCATGTCCAACGCGTTCTTCTATCCTTATCGAGAAGCCACACAGAACGCCTCGCTGGTCTTCTTCGGGTTCGCGGTCGTCTGCGCGGTCTGCGCGTACGCAACCCGCTTTGCCGTGATCCTCAAGATCGTCGCGGGTCTAGGAATTATCTCCGCAGGCATGACGAGCAAGTACCTGGCGCTATGCGGGGCTCTGGCGCTGCTGTGGATGCTGGTGTGGAGGCTTCCCGCGTCGGGCGACAAGAGCGCGTTTACCAATCGCCTGTGGCTGGCGATCCTGTCGATCACGCACAGCCTGATCCTCTATCCGATCTCCGGGGAAAAGGTGGAATGGGCGGCGTTGTTCCCGATGGTTGGCGGTCTGGTCCTGGTCAGTGACGGCGCACAGGAAGCGGTCGCGAACCGCTTTGTACGCCTAGTCCCCTGCGTGTTGACGACGGTGATGATGGTGACCCTGACGTTCGCCGCCGTGCGCAGCATCCGGATCTGGCAGAAGCAACCTCCGTTAGGCTTGCCCGGTGCGCGAATGCTGCATCTGCCTGTGGAAGACGCCGAACGCCTTCGCGCCGGGACCGAAATGCTGCGCCGGTCCAACTGTGGTTCCGCCGTGTTCGTACCCGGGATGTACAGCCTGGCGATCTGGAGCGGCGTCGGACCTCTGGAACGGCGGAAAATCAACTCGTGGCCGTTCCTGGAAGGTCCCGAAACCGCGAGGCGCGAGATCGAACTGCAGCCTCCTGGAACCTGCGTGCTGGCGAGCGACTGGGTGTACCCGTTTTTGGGGAGCCTCGCCAAGGTGCGGCCCCCGAAAGATGCCTTCGCCGTCATGACCCGAGGCCTGTCGCCGGTGGACCGCCAGGGTGATCTGCATCTGTTCCGAAAATAGCGTCCAACCACTGACATTTCTGTGACTTCACGGGTTCGGCGATATGATATGAACCGAGTATGCGACTTGCCGCGCTGCTGCTCGCTGGCCTGCCCTTGGCCACATTTGCGGATGCACCCGCCATCCTGAAGCAGTATTGTGGTGACTGCCATTCCGCTCGCGCCCGAACCTCCGGCTTCTCCATCGAACAGGTTCTGGAACCCGGCGCGCGGCGAGGACCCGCCGTGGTCCCTGGTCACCCGGAACAGAGTCCTCTGGTCCAGTTGCTGAAGGGGGAATTGACACCCCGCATGCCGATGGGCCGTCCTCTGCCCGCGGAAGACATCGCGACCATCGAGACGTGGATCCGGCAGATGCCCGCCGCGCGCAAGGCGGTGACTTCGGAATACCGCTGGCCGTTCGAAAAGCCGAAAAAGCACGCCTCATTCACCGAAATCGATCAGTTTCTGGCCGCCAAGTGGCAAGACGCGGGCGTTACCCCGGCCAAGCCCGTCGATGCGCGAACGCTCGTCCGGCGGGTGTACTTCGACCTGATCGGCCTGCCTCCCTCGCCGCAGGAAATGGCCGAGTATAAGGATGCCGATTACGAAAAGCTGATCGACAAACTGCTGGCCGATCCCCGCTATGGCGAACGTTGGGGACGGCATTGGCTGGACCTTGCGCGGTACGGCGAAACCAGCGGGCTTGAAGGCGACGGGCAGATCGGCAACGCCTGGCGCTACCGCGATTGGGTGATCGACGCGTTCAACCGCAACATGCCGTACGACAAGTTCGTGATCGCGCAGCTTGCCGGCGGCGACGAACATTCGAAGACTCGCAACAATTACCAGCCCGATCCGCAAGGCTACGTTCCGACCGGGTTCCTGCGCGTCGCGCCCTGGGACCGTTCGAACCTCGTGGCGGCGGATGTCCGCCAGAACTACCTGAGCGAGGTTACGACCGTGACATCCTCGGTGTTCCTGGGGCTGACCACGGGTTGCGCGCGCTGCCACAACCACAAGTACGACCCGATCCCGCAGAAAGATTATTACCGGTTGCAGGCGTTCTTTAATACGACGCAGCCGGGCAATGTTCCCGATGTGCCGTTCCGCGACAAGGCGTTCGCCGAAAAGGCCGAAGCCAAGGTCAAGGAACTCGAAGAAAGGGCGAAAAACGGTCCCGAAAAGAAGGCGCTCGAACGGTTGGAGCAGGAACTGCTGCCCAAGCTGATCGCCGCTCGCGCACAGCGGAGCGAAAAAACGGGGGGCGAATTCAAGCGCGCGGATCTGCGGCTCGAACTACGGCTGAAAAAGCAGCGTATCTTTACCGAAGCGGAGAAAGAACAGTACCTCGAACTGAAAGAGGCTGCCGATCGCACCGGCGACACGGACGAACAGGCTCCGCTCGAGGCTTTGGAAGACAAGTGGATGCCGCGT
>JAFDVT010000448.1 GCA_018268875.1 Acidobacteriota bacterium | reverse complement strand
CTGATCGGTTTCTACTTCCAGGAAAAGTTCGCGGGCGACGCCGGCAAGAAGGCGTTCATCGTCAACCGCGTCGGCGACTTCGGCTTTGCCCTGGCGATGTTCCTGATCTTCATTCAGTTCGGTTCGCTGGACTTTGCCACCGCCTTCCACGGTGCGGAACAAATGCCCAAGGAAACCAGCTTTGGCATCCTTACCGGCATCTGCCTGCTGCTGATTCTGGGCGCGACCGGCAAGTCCGCGCAGATTCCGCTGTACGTCTGGCTGCCGGACGCGATGGCGGGTCCCACGCCGGTGTCCGCGCTCATCCACGCCGCGACCATGGTTACGGCTGGCGTCTACATGGTGACCCGGTCGCACGCGATGTTCAATAATGCGCCGATCGCCCTGGAAGTTCTGGCGATCATCGGCCTGCTTACCGCGTTCTTCGCCGCGACAATCGGTCTTGCGCAGACGGACATCAAGAAAGTGTTCGCGTACTCGACGGTGTCGCAGCTTGGCTACATGTTCCTTGGCCTGGGCGTCGGTTCCTACAGCGGCGGCGTGTTCCACCTGATGACCCACGCGTTCTTCAAGGCGCTGCTGTTCCTTGGCGCGGGCTCTGTGATCTACGGTTGCCACCACGAACAGGAAATGAGCCAGATGGGCGGCCTCCTAAAGAAGATGCCCATCACGGCGATCACGCTGTTCTGCGCGGGCGTCGCCATCGCGGGCCTGCCGTTTACCTCCGGCGCCGCTTCGAAGGATCTGATCCTCGAAGCCGCCTACGTCCACCATCCGTGGATGTACTGGGTCGGACTGTTGACCGCGTTCATGACCGCCTTCTACGTCTTCCGCGCGCTGTTCTGGACGTTCTTCGGCGAATATCGCGGCCATGCCCATCCGCATGAGTCTCCGATTTCGATGACCGGTCCGCTGATGGTTCTCGCCGTGCTTTCGCTGTTCGGCGGCTTCATCAACATCCCGCATTGGCTCGAAGCGTTCACCCACGAACATGAACCGCACGTCGATTCGATGATCGCCATGCTGCCGTTCGCGGCCGGCTTTGGCGGCATCGCGCTGGCCTACTTTATGTACGTCGTGAGCCCGGGTGTTCCCGAAAAGATCGCGACGTCGTTCTCCGGGCTTTACCGCCTGATCTACAACAAGTATTTCGTCGACGAAGCCTACGACGCGGCGATCGTCCATCCGCTCGAAGAAGGTTCGCGCGAACTGCTGTGGAAGGGCGTCGACGCCGGGTTGATCGACGGCACCGTCAATGGTGTCGGTACGGCCTCGACCGGTATCGGCGGGGTTCTGCGCAGGCTGCAATCCGGGTCCATCCGGAACTACGCGGCCTGGGTGGTGGCCGGGTCGATCCTCGTAATCGTCGCCATCGGCGTGATGGGAGGCTCGCACTAAGCCATGAACCTTCTCGACATCGTACTGTTCCTGCCGTTGATCGGCTTCCTGGTGGCTCTCATGCTGCCCGGCGCGGAACTTGTGAAGAAGTTCGCCCTCGGCCTGTCGATCCTGATCTTCGTGCTGTCGCTCGGCCTGCTTGGTCCTGTCCTGAGCGATCCCAAGGTGTATCAGTTCGAAACCAACACGCCCTGGATCGGTTCGCCCAAGATCGGCTATCACATCGGCCTCGACGGGCTGTCCATCTGGCTGGTGATTCTGGCCACGTTCCTGACGCCCATCGCCACCATCATCAGTTGGAAGTACATCGACCATCGCGTCAAGGAATTCTTCGCCTTCCTGCTGCTGCTGGAATTCGGGATGCTCGGCGTGTTCGTCGCGCTGGACCTGTTCCTGTTCTACGTGTTCTGGGAAGTGGCGCTGGTGCCCATGTACATGCTGATCGGCATCTGGGGACATGACCGCCGCATTTACGCGGCCGTCAAGTTCTTCCTGTACACGCTGGTCGGCTCCGTGCTGATGCTCGCCGCCATGATCTACATCTATAACAAGGCCAAAACCTTTGATTATGTCGAGATCCTGAACGCGATTCAGCACCACAACCTGACCTTTACGCATACCGAGGAACTGCTGCTGTTCCTTGCCTTCTTCCTCGCGTTTGCGATCAAGGTTCCGCTGTTCCCGCTGCACACCTGGTTGCCGGACGCGCACGTGGAAGCGCCCACCGCCGGTTCCGTCATGCTGGCCTCCGTGATGCTCAAAATGGGCACGTACGGCCTGGTCCGGTTCTGCCTGCCGCTGTTCCCCGGGGCGGCGCATGAGAACGCCTACTGGATCAACATGCTCGCGATTATCGGCATCGTGTACGGCGCGCTGGTCGCGATGGTGCAGCCGAACATCAAGAAGCTTGTCGCGTACTCTTCGGTAAGCCACTTGGGCTTTGTCGTCCTCGGCGTGTTCTCGTTCACGCAGCAAGGCCTGGACGGCGCGGTGTACGTCATGCTCGCGCACGGTATCTCCACCGGCGCGCTCTTCATGATCGTCGGCATGCTTTACGAACGCCAGCATTCGCTGCTCATCAAGGACTTTGGCGGCGTCGCCACCGCGGCCCCGCACCTGACCACGATGTTCGTGATCACGACGCTGGCCTCGGTCGGCCTGCCGATGTTGTGCAACTTCGTCGGCGAGTTCCTGGTACTGCAGGGCGCGGCGCAAGCCAACTTCGCCTGGGCCGTTGGAGCTTCGTTCGGCGTGATCTTCTCCGCCGTCTACATGCTGTGGATGGTGCAGCGCGTGTTCTACGGCAAGACGCCGGAATCGGTCGCGCACCACGTCACGGACCTGACGCCTCGCGAGTGGCTGGCGCTTGCGCCCATGATCGTTCTGATGATTTGGGGCGGCGTCTATTCGCAAACCTTTATGCCGGCGATTTCGTCCGGCAACGCAAAGATACTGGAAATGAGCAAGGACACGCACAAGTCCGGCTGGAATACCGAACAACACAAGGCGGCTGCGACGACCCATGCCCACTAACTTCATGCCGTCTACGGAAGAATACTTCCGCATTCTGCCGGAACTGGTTCTGACCATCGCCGGTGTCGTCATCATGTTCCTCGAAGCGCTGCGCAAGGAAGGGCAGAAGTCGATGGCCGGCGGACTCACGTTCGTCACCCTCGTCATCGCCATTTTCAGCGCGGTGGTGGCTGGCGGCAGTCCTGGTCCGGCCTTCCACGACATGGTGTTTGTCGATGGCTTCGGCAGCTTCTTCCGCGTCCTGGTTTTGACGGTCGGTCTGCTGACGGTCTTGTCGTCCCAGGCGTATCTGGAACGTCAAGATGCGCAGATCGGCGAATATTACGGCCTGCTGCTGTTTTCGCTGGTCGGCCAATCCATCCTGTGCGTCTCGAACGAACTGATGATGGTGTTTATCGGTATCGAGATCTCGTCCATCGCCAGCTACATCATGGCGGGCTTCCTGCGCGACGACAAACGGAACAACGAATCGGCCCTGAAGTACTTCCTGCTGGGCTCGTTCGCCACCGCGTTCCTGCTGTACGGCGTAGCCTGGATTTACGGCATCACCGGCACCACCAACATCGACGGCATCCGCCAGACGTTGTTGAACAACCTGCCGGCCATCCCGCTCCCGGCCGTTGGCGCGGCCGCGGCGTTGATGCTCGTCGGTTTCGCCTTCAAGATCTCCGCGGTTCCGTTCCAGGCCTGGGCGCCGGACGTTTATCAGGGCGCTCCCGCCCCGGTATCGGCGTTCATGTCCGCGGGACCCAAGGCGGCCGCGTTCGCCGTGTTCACCCGCGTGTTTCTCACCGCGTTCGGACCCATCGCCAACCGTTGGGAACCGATCCTGTGGATCGTCGCGCTGGCGACCATGATTGTCGGTAACTTCGCGGCTCTCACCCAGACCAACATCAAGCGCATGTTGGCGTATAGCTCGATCGCCCACGCCGGCTACATCCTGGTGGCGATCGTCGCGAATTCGGAGGCAGGTACGGCGGCAGTAATGTTCTACCTGGCGTCCTACGCCTTCATGAATGTCGGAGCGTTCGCCGCGATCATCGACTATTCCCGCCGCAACGAGAAGTTCGTGAACATCTCGGACCTTGCGGGACTCGGCCAGACGCAGCCGTTTACGGCCTCGATGATGACCATCTACATGCTGTCGCTCATCGGCGTGCCGCTGACGGCGGGCTTCTTCGGCAAGTTCTACATCTTCAAGGCGGCCATTGAAAGCGACCTCATCTGGTTGACGGTTCTTGGCCTGCTGAACTCGGCTGTCGCGGCGTATTACTACCTGCGAATCCTGGTTGTGATGTGGATGCAGGAGCCGGGCGAAGCCGCGGAAACGGCGCCCGAAACCTCGTTCGGGGTGAAGGCTGTGCTGCTTGGTTCGGCCGTTGCGACGCTGGTGCTGGGCATCCTGCCGTCGCTGGTGCTGAACTTCGCCAATCGCCACGCGAACATCGTCAAATAAAAAGAAAAAGAGGCCACCGCGGAAATTTCGCGGTGGCCTCTTTTTTGTCTTGACGGAAGGCGAAAACTAGGCGAAACTAGACTCATCGGCGAACGAATAGCGAAAACAAAGGGCCAGGAGCAAGTTCCTCAATTTCCAATTTTTGCCTGATGTTTTGTTGTTTCGGAAGTGCCATTCGACAGTCACAATCGGGGCGCAATGAGAATCTCGTGGGGCGCGCCGAGGCCACTGCGAACATTTGTACATAGACGGAGGCGGGCCAGTTCGAAGAGCTGGCCCTTTCTCTTTTGGAATATAATTGCCGCAGGGAAATGAACATGTATTTCAAAAAACTCTCCCAATGGCTTGTCTTGACGGTAGTTCTATGCGCTGCCGTAATCTATGTTGCTTTGCCATCGAAGGTCGGCGCGGCCTCGTCCAAGACGTACACGGTGGTTCGCGTCGAGAAGGCGTTCGATCAGGCCGGCACTTTCCGGCACGCGCTCGACTACACGGAAGCGGTCCGCGGCGATGGCGCGGTGTTGTTCAGCTATACCAATCCAAATGGCAGAACGAGATACATTGCCTTTCCGGACGGCCACGGGTATTGGGTGAGCGACGCACTTCGCCGCAAGAGTACATATCCCAGCAGGGTTCCGGGCATGCGCATTGTTCGCGATCCGGAGAAGTCCTGTGCCAGCCCCATTGATGCGGGAAGCAAGATTTTTCCGGATGGCGAGGAGCAGATTGCCGGACAGCGCGCGTTGCGGTTCAAGACGAACGACGGCAGCGGTTCCGTCTGGACCACCTGGTACCTTCCCGATGCCAATTGCGCCCTGGTGCAACAGCGGTACGAACATGGCGGCGGGGCCTCGGTGCAGGAACTGGTGTCGTTTTCGCCCGCAGAGCCCGACGCGGCGTTATTTGAGATTCCAGCGGATTACCAGGAGTCTCTGCCTTCCGATTTGTATCCGCCGCAATGCCGGGACGGCAAGTGCCAGGAAATGCCGGAAAACATGAAGGCCAGGATCAATCGGAGTTACCTCGAAGCGAACCAGAAGCGTTAACGCGCTTCTGGCTTACGATTCGAGCTTGCTCTTCCAGATCG
>JAFDVT010000447.1 GCA_018268875.1 Acidobacteriota bacterium | reverse complement strand
ACGTCGTTCAACAACTCCTGCCGCCGCTGCATGATGTTCGCCGCGTTGCTCTCATCCGGAAAGTGACGATTGAATCCCACCGCCACCGCCGCATCCATATCTCCGGGAAACATTTCATCGCCAGCAATCTGTTCGCGAACAAAGCGATCGTACGGTTTATCGGAGTTAAATGCGCGAATCACATAATCGCGGTACCGCCAAACATGCGGCCTCGTCTCGTCCGCCTTGAACCCGTTGGAATCCGCGTACCGCGCCAAATCCAGCCAATGCCGCGCCCACCGCTCGCCGTACCTCGGTGACGCCAGCAACCGTTCCACCTGCTTGTCATATGCGTTCGCGGAAGTATCGGAAAGAAACGCCTGCAGCTCTTCGGGACTCGGCGGAACGCCCGTCAAATCGAGCGATAATCGCCGCAGCAGTGTCGCGCGATTCGCCTCGCGGCTCGGCGCAAGTCCCTTCTCATCCAGCTTCGACAACACGAATGCATCGATAGGATTGCGAACCCATCCCGCCTGTTTCACAGCGGGAGGCGCAGGCTTCGTGACAGCCTGAAACGCCCACCAGCGCTTTTGCACCGGCGTAAATTCTTTTGGCTTGGTGTCGGCAGCCTGCAGCAGGAACACCATCGACAATGCGGCAACAGTCGCGGCCATGGCCGGAATTATATCGCGGCCGTCATGTCCGAAAACGGCTAGTATGAAGGCAGCCCTCAGGCGATACTGAGACTGATGTTGGACGCTGAATCCTGCTACCGCGCCCTCGAAACCAAGGACGCCCGCTTCGACGGACAGTTCTTCACCGGCGTACGCACCACCGGTATCTACTGCCGTCCCATCTGTCCGGCCCGTCCTCCCAAGCGCGAAAACTGCAACTTCTACCCTTCGTCCGCCGCCGCGCAGGAAGCCGGTTTCCGCCCCTGCCTCCGCTGCCGTCCCGAAGTCTCGCCCGGCCTCCCCGCCTGGATCGGAACCTCCGCCACCGTTACGCGCGCTCTCCGCCTCATCGACTCCGGAGCCCTCGACGACAACTCAGTCGAACAACTCGCCGAAAAGCTCGGCGTCGGCGACCGCCATCTTCGCCGCCTCTTCCTGGATCACCTCGGCGCCACGCCCATCGCCGTCGCGCTCAACCGCCGCATCCTCTTCGCCAAAAAGCTGCTCACCGAAACGACGCTACCCGTATCGGACATCGCGTTCGCCGCAGGCTTCGGCAGCATCCGCCGTTTCAACGACGCGATGCAGCAGGTCTACGCCCGCTCCCCGCGCGACCTCCGCAAGCGTACTCTCGTCGAATCCGCCACAGGACCCATCACGCTCCGCCTCGGTTACCGTCCGCCCTACCGTTGGGACAAGATCCTCGCATTCCTCGAACACCGCGCCATTCCCGGCCTTGAAGACGTAGCGGACGGCGTGTACACGCGCCACCTCGCCCCCGCCAAAGTCACCATCCGCAACCTCGAAGACGCCAACGCCATCGAAGCCCGCATCGAAGGACTCGATACCGTCGCCAACCTCCGCGTCATCGTCGAACAGATCCGCCGCGTCTTCGACCTTCGCGCCAACGCCTTCGAAATCGCCCGCCACCTCGACGCCGCGGACCCCCGCTTGCACTTCGACCCCGGCACGCGCGTACCCGGTTGTTGGGACGCCTTTGAACTCGCCATCCGCGCCGTCCTCGGCCAGCAGATCACCGTCGCCGGAGCCCGTACGCTCGCCCACCGCATCGTGCAAAAGTACGGCGGCCGCTTCCCAATTCCCAAGCAAGCGGCGCGCGAAAACTTCGACGGCATCGGCCTCACCACCAAGCGCATCGATACGCTGCAAGCCCTTGCCAGAGCCTTCGAAACCATCGACCTCACGCAAAACCTCGACCACATCGAAGCGACCCTCACCGCCATCCCCGGCATCGGACCCTGGACCGCCCATTACATCGCCATGCGCGCCGCCAACGAACCCGACGCCTTCCCGTCCTCGGACCTCGCCCTTCGCAAAGCGGCCGGCAACCTCACGCAGAAGGAACTCGAAGCGCAAGCCGAAAAATGGCGCCCCTGGCGAGCCTACGCCGCCCTGCACCTTTGGAGCACACTGTAATGTTTGAATACGATTCGATCGACTCGCCCATCGGCAAAATCATCGTCGCCGCCCACCAAGGCAAACTCGTCTCGCTGGACTTCCACGACTACGAATCCCGTTTCGAAGAACTCCTCAAGCGCCGCTTCGGCCCTGACGCCCAGGCGACCCCGGTGAAGGATCCCATCGGCATGACCACGCGCCTCCATCGTTACTTCGACCGAGACTTCGCCGCCTTCGACGGCATCGAAATCGAAACCCGAGGCACGCCCTTCCAACAGCGGGTCTGGCAAGCCTTGAAAGAGATCCCGCCCGGCGAAACCTGGACCTACGCCCAGCTCGCCAACTACGTCCAAAGCCCCAAAGGCTTCCGAGCCGTAGGCCTAGCGAACTCGCAAAACCCCATAGGCATCGTGCTCCCCTGCCACCGCGTCATAGGCTCGAACCAATCACTGACGGGCTACGCCGGCGGCTTACATCGCAAAAAATGGCTGCTGGAACACGAGGCTAGAAACCGCTTGTTTTAATCCAGAAACTCTCCCGCCACACCCCACCTGCGGGAACCGTCTGTAACTCCGGGTACTTCCCCTCAGCATTCAGATTGAACGCATTGGTAACCCCGGTCATCGGCTCAAAGCAGATAAACGGCCGGCCCGCGGGCGCGTACACCACGCTCACCGGGTACTTCGGCCCGTACACGACGCTTACCTTCTGCGTCTTGCCCGTCACCGAAAACTCGCGATCTCCGTTCACCCCATCGAACACATCGTCCAGCACCATGCCCTTCAGCGACACCGCCCCCGTGTAAGGATTCGGCTTCTTCTCCCCGCTCGGCACAAGCTTCGAAGTCAACTCCACTCGCGATGCCGCCGGCAACCGCACCGTCCACTCGTCACGAGGCGCATCGGTCACTTGAAAGTACGGATGGTACGCAATCGACAACGGCATCCGGACGTTGGAATGATTGAACACCGCCGTCTCCACCTCGAGCGCCCCATTCGACAGCCGGTACGTCATCTCAATCGAATGCGCGAACGGAAAGTGCGCCATGATGTCCGGGTACTTCCACATATCGATACGGCTGGTCACCCACGCCGCCTCGCCCGACACGCGCGCTTCCTTCACTTCCCAGCGGTCCGTGTACGTAATCAGCCCGTGAATCGGCAAACCGTTGCCATCCCGCCGGATGTTCGAATACGACTTGTTCAGCGGATACTCCTTGCCGTCGAACTTGAATCCGTCGTGATCCAACCGGTTCGCCCACGGCGCCAGAAACGGATTGCCCAGCATCGTAGGCTTCGCCTTCTGGTCCTTGATGTCCGCATACGGCGACCAGAACACCGGCTTGCCGTTCACCTTCATGTCGAAGGCGTTGTTGCCAACGGAAACCAGAACCGACACTTCGGTCTTATTGTCGTGATCGATCAGCTTGACGATCTGTATCCCGCCGACGGTATTGTCCTCGGCGCCATAACGAGCAGCTTGCAGCATGAGTGTAGAGGTAAACCAAAGCGCTATCAGTGACCTGCGCATCCTTATAGCCTACCGTGGTGGATTCAAACGCGAAATGCTAAAATTGTTTCTAGGAGCTTTCTCTTGGCAGATCAACAAGATCCCCAGAATCCAGCGGGCGGCAAACCGCCAGCCGGTCCGCCCCCCAACCAGCTAACGTTGGGTGGCGATGGCGGCGGCAAAAACCTCGTCCCGATCAATATCGAAGACGAGATGAAGAAGTCGTACCTCGATTACGCCATGAGCGTGATCGTAGGCCGCGCCTTGCCCGATGTCCGCGATGGATTGAAACCCGTGCATCGCCGCATCCTGTACGCGATGTACGAAATGGGGCTGCATTACAACCGCCCCACACGCAAATCCGCCAAGATCGTTGGCGACGTCATGGGTAAGTACCATCCCCATGGCGACAGCGCCATTTACGACGCGTTGGTCCGCATGGCCCAGCCCTTCTCGATGCGTTACCCGCTCATCGACGGCCAGGGCAACTTCGGCTCGGTCGACGGCGACCCGCCGGCCGCCATGCGTTACACCGAATCGCGCCTGGCCCGTCTTTCGGGCTCGCTACTCGAAGACATCGACAAAGAAACCGTCGACTTCAAGCCCAACTACGACGACCAGGAAGTCGAACCCGAAGTCCTGCCCAGCCGCGTTCCCAATCTCCTCGTCAACGGTTCCTCGGGCATCGCGGTCGGCATGGCCACCAACATCCCGCCGCACAACCTGACGGAAATCATCGACGCGACGATCCTCCTTGTGCAGAAGCCCGAAACCGGCCTGCCCGAAATCATCGAAATCGTCAAAGGTCCCGACTTCCCCACCGGCGGCTACATCCTGGGCCGAACCGGCATCATGGATTACTTCCGCACCGGCCGCGGCTCCATCAAGATGCGCGCCAAAGCCGAGTTCGAACCCATCGGCAAGGACCGTCAAGCCATCGTCGTCACCGAGATTCCGTACCAGGTCAACAAGGCGCGCCTCATCGAAGCCACCGCCGCCCTGGTGAACGAAAAGAAGATCGAAGGCATTTCGGAAATTCGCGACGAAAGCGATCGCGATGGCATGCGCATCGTTTACGAACTGAAGCGCGGCGAACAACCGGAAGTCATCCTCAACAACCTCTATAAGCAGACGCAGTTGCAAACCAGCTTCGGCGTCATCTTCCTGGCCATCGTCGGAGGCCAGCCTCGCGAACTCGGCATCGTCGACGCCATCAAGCGCTTCATCGACCACCGCGTCGACGTCGTCCGCCGCCGCACCGATTACCTCCTGCGTAAGGCTCGCGACCGCGAACATATCCTGCTTGGATTCCAGCGCGCCCTTCGCAACATCGATCGTGTGATCGAACTCATCCGCGCCTCCAAGAACCCCA
The DNA here is from genome assembly GCA_018268875.1 of Acidobacteriota bacterium. Classification (GTDB taxonomy): domain Bacteria; phylum Acidobacteriota; class Terriglobia; order Bryobacterales; family Bryobacteraceae; genus F-183. The sequence continues at coordinate 2,622 of JAFDVT010000447.1, read as the reverse complement.
AGGAAGCGCGCGAAGCGTTGATGAACTTCATCACGCCCGAAGAAGCCAAAGAATACGCCGCCATCATCGAAGCCGGCGCCATCGGACCCCGCTTTACCGAGCGCCAGGCCCAGGCCATCATCGAACTGCAACTCCAGCGCCTCACCGGCATGGAAACGCAGAAGATCCTCGACGAGTTGGCGGACATCCAAAAGCAAATCGCCCGTTACCTCGAAATCCTCGGCTCCGAAAAGGTTCTGCGCGGCGTCATCGTCGACGAACTCAAGGAAATCCGCAAGGACTTCGGCGACGCTCGCCGTACCGAAATCATTGAGGATTCCGGCGATTTCGACCTCGAAGACCTCATCCAGATGGAAGACGTCGCGGTCACCGTCACCCGTGGCGGTTACCTCAAGCGCACGCCCATCGACACCTATCGCCGCCAGACCCGCGGTGGCAAAGGCCGCATCGGCATGGGCACGCGTAGCGAGGATGTGGTCGAACACCTCATCATTTCGTCGACGCATACCTACCTGCTGATCTTCACCAGCAAGGGCCGTGTCTATTGGCTGAAGGTGTACCGCATCCCCGACGCTTCCACCGTCGGCAAGGGCAAGAACATCGGCAGCCTCATCAACCTGCAGCAGGACGAAACCGTCAAGGCGTTCCTGCCGGTGAAAGAGTTCACGCCGGGCCGCTACATCGCGATGGTCACCAAGCACGGTGTCATCAAGAAGTGCGAACTCACAGAATTCAATCACCCGCTGCAGCGAGGCATCATCGCCGTGTCGGTGGACGAAGGTGACGAACTGATTGCCGCCCGCCTCACCAACGGCGACAACTACATGTTCATCGGCACCTACCAGGGCAAGGCGATCCGCTTTGAAGAAAGCGCCGTCCGAGCCATGGGTCGCCCGGCGCGCGGTGTTCGCGCCATGGACCTCGCCGAAGACGACTACATCGTCGGCGCCGAAGTGGTCGAGAAAGACGGACTGATTCTGTCGATTTCCGAACAAGGCTTCGGCAAGCGCACCGAGCTTGAGGAGTACCGTCTGACGTCGAGAGGCGGCAAGGGTGTCATCAACATGAAGACCACCCCCCGCATCGGCAAAGTCGTGGCGGTGCTATCGGTCAAAGAAGATACGGACGTGATGATCATCACCAAGGAAGGCAAGATCATCCGGATCGAATCGAGCAAGATTCGCCAGGCGGGCCGTTCGACGCAAGGCGTAAAGCTTGTGACAGCCGACGATGGAGATACCGTAGCAGCAGCCGGCGTGGTGCCGGAAAGTGTCGACAAGGAAGCGGGCGGTCCGGAAGACGCTCAGAATGACCTCCCCCTTTCCTAAGGCATACGCTGATTTCGTTCAACGTTTGCGCGTACCCGCCGGGTTTATCCTACTCGGCGGGTTCGTCTTGTTGGCCCACCCCACCTGGGCCTCGATCCTCTACAGCCTGCCTCTGATCTTGACAGGGCTCTGGCTCCGCGCCTGGGCCGCCGGGCACCTCGAAAAGAACCAGGACCTCGCCATCAGCGGACCCTACGCCTACACGCGAAACCCCCTGTATTTAGGGACTCTGATCGTCGCCGCCGGCTTCTGCGTAGCGGCCAACGACCCGTGGCTCCCCGTGCTCTTCGCAGCGATCTTTTTCCTGATCTACATCCCGGTGATGTACGAGGAGTCGTCGCATTTGACGAAGCTGTTCCCAGGCTACGCGGCATACGCCCAAGGCGTACCGTTGCTGGTGCCGAGGTTGACGGCGTGGTCGCAGTCGCCGAAGCGTTTTTCCTGGGTGATTTTCAAGAGGAACAAGGAAGAGAAGGCCTGGTACGGAGCCCTGGCCGGCCTCGCGCTGCTAGCGGGAAAAATGCAGTTTTTGCGGTATTATTGAAGGGCAGCAGCAGTTCCCACCAACCACAAGCGGATGTGGCGAAATTGGCAGACGCGCCAGACTTAGGATCTGGTTTCGAAAGAAGTGGAGGTTCAAGTCCTCTCATCCGCACCATCGCAATGGGATAGGAGATAGGAGGTAGCAAAACTGCCCCCCTCCGATCCGGTAACGGTCGTCCGATGAGTTCTCATAGGTCCCGGACCCAGGCCCCCCGCCCCCCTCCCGGACACGGTATTCCCCCACACGGCCATCTCCGCCGTCCAAATCACACACGTCGAGTTGTGAAACCACCCCTCCCGATCCCGTTTCGAGCACGAGGTCTAGAGACCCAGGCCGCAGGAAAAAAACACATTGCCCTCACCCAAGGTATAGGCGCTCCGTATTGGTTCAAGCCCGTCCTAAAGGTAAAAGGGGCTCTTGCCGAGTAAAGAATCGTGGCGCAATCGGGCCCAACAACTCAAGACAGGTAGTTATTAGTTATTCGCCGCCAATCGCGGCTGGGAAGATACGCCTCGAGTACAGATGTAAACTAGCGATCATGTCCGAAAAACAGGGACTACAATTCTTTTTACTTAGGCCGGACGTCCTTTCGCCTGCAGATGCTTTGGCGAGCGCAGATCTCCGCGTCCGTGCAGTCGTCGCGGACCTCGACTTTGAAGCATCGCTACATTACAAATCTGGCGAGAGCAATCCTCCTTCCTGGGCGGCTTTCGTAAATTCAGGGATTGAAGAGAAAAGTAACCTTTCCGT
>JAFDVT010000446.1 GCA_018268875.1 Acidobacteriota bacterium | reverse complement strand
CGAAACGGTGGCCGTACTCGCCGAAGCCGCGGCCAAAGCGGGCGCGCCGGAAGGCGTCATCCAATGCGTCGGCGATCCGACCATGGAATCCACCAACGAACTGATGCGCCACAAGCGTACCGGCGTCATCCTTTCGACAGGAGGTTCCGGCATCGTTCGCGCGGCGTATTCGAGCGGCAAACCGGCGTTCGGCGTAGGACCCGGCAACGTGCCTGTCCTGCTCGAAACCTCTGCTTCGGTCGCTACCTGCGTCGCGGGCGTCGTTGCGGGAAAGACCTTTGACTACGGCACCATCTGCTCTTCGGAACAAACCATCGTCGCCGAAAAGTCCCGCCGGGAAGAGGTCTTGGCGGAACTCCGCAAACGCAACGCGTACCTTTGTGACGACGCGCAGGCGCAGGCGATGGCCAAGGTTTTGTTGACCCCGCAATTTACCGTCACCGCCGATTGCGTGGGTCAACCGGCGCACAAGATCGCCGCCAAGGCCGGTTTCACTGTCCCGGAAAGCACGTCCGTACTGGTCGCCGAGATCGCGGGCGTGGGCAAGCAGCACCCGCTTTCCGCCGAAAAGCTATCGCCCGTGTTGACCCTGCTGTTTGTCGACAACTGGGACGAACAGGTTCGCGCCTGCGAGGCTATCCTACGCTTCGGCGGCCTCGGCCACACCTGTGCGATCTATTCGAATGACGATGCCAAGGCGCGTGAATACGCGATGCGCATGCCAGCCTACCGCGTACTGGTGAACACACCAACGCCGCAAGGCGCCACCGGCATCACCACCAACGTGTTCCCCGCCATGACGCTTGGTTGCGGCGCCGTCGCCGGCAACATCACCAGCGACAACATCGGTCCATTGCACCTCATCAATATCAAGCGCCTTGCGCGCAAGGTGAGGGATGCGGATAATGCCTTTAGTTCGACAAGCGGTGGAAAGGACACAGTGATCGACCGGCAGCAGATCGTCAACGCGGTGGAACGTTTTCTGGCAAGCAAACAACAGCCGCAGCCAAAGGCAACCGTCACCGTGGAACAACTGGTGGATCAGGCGATCGCGAACCGCAAGCCAGTCCCTTCCGCGCGGCCTCTCGTCGCCGCTGCCGCCGCCGTAGCTCCAGTAGCAGCAGCAGCGCCCGCGCCGGCGCCACCTGAGCCGCCCGCGCCACCCGCCATCGTCGACTTTGTCTGCGAAGATGACGTGCGCCGCGCCATCGTCAAAGACCACAAGATCTTTATCGGACCCAAAACCATTGTGACGCCCGCTGCGCGCGACCTCGCCTCGCAACGTGACATTCTCGTGCTCGCCAAGCGCTAGCGCCTGGGAACTTCGAAAGGACGTTCTCTCCTCCCATGTTCGAAAATCTCGACCGGCTAAAAAAAGAAATAGAGACCTATCTCAACGCCAACAGCTTCATCATCTTTCGTGGTCAGACCCGCACGCTGGACGAAGCGCAGATCGTGTTTTGGGACACCGAGCACTATCCCAATTACCTCGACTTCATCCGCACCGCCGAAGCCGCGGGCATCCGGTTCGTCGTCATGCAGACCGAGATTTTCGACGAAGACACCATCGCTGAGCTCGAAAGCGGACTCGAGGGCCTGGAGATGCCCCGCGACGAACGCCGCAAGTTCGCCAAACGCATTGAAAAATTCGGCGCCTACACGGGCATGGTGAGCAGCATCGAGCTTTCCTACGTCTTCGACCAGCAGATTTATCTCTATTCCGCCGAAGCCCTCTGGTACCACGATTACGAGGACCTTTACGAAGAGTTGATGTTGTCCGGCACAGACCTCGACGACGATGGCGGCAACGAGGACGATAGCGGCTCGATGGGCGGGTACTTCTCCAAGAACTGATGACGCCCACCGTCCAAGGGACGACGACGCGCTACCGGGTGGCCCCGCGCTGGAACTTCCAGCAGTACGACAAGCGCGCCATCGAAGATTTTGCGCGCGTCCTCGGCGTGGGTCTGCCGGCGGCTCGCGTGCTGTGGAATCGCGGGTTTCGCGAGCCCTCTGCGGCACGCAACTTCCTGACACCCACGCTCGACCTGCTGCACGATCCGTTCCTGTTGTTGGGTATGGATCGCGCGGTCGAACGCCTCCTACAAGCGCTCGCACGCAAGGAAAAAATCCTCGTCTACGGCGACTATGATGTGGACGGCACCAGTTCCGTCGTCATCCTCAAAAAGGCGCTGGACCTCGCGGGCGGCGACGTCGAATTCAAAGTTCCGCACCGTTTGCGCGAAGGCTACGGTATGCGTCCGGAGGCGCTTGAAGAGGCCGCCGCGCGAGGCATTACGCTTGTCATCAGCGTCGACACCGGCATCCGCGCCGCTGACGTCGTGCGCGCCGCCACCGTGCTCGGCGTGGACATGATCATCACCGATCACCACCTGCCCGACGAGGACATTCCGCCCGCGGTCGCCGTGCTGAATCCCAATCAGACCGACTGTCCGTACCCTGAAAAGAACCTGTGCGGCGCGGGCGTGACGTTCAAGCTCATCCAGGCTTTGCTGTCGAAACTGGACTGGCCGGAAGCCAAGTCCCGCAAGCTGATGGAGTCGTTTTTGAAGATCGTCGCCATCGCCACGGTGGCTGACGTCGTGCCGCTCACCGGTGAGAATCGCGCCATCGTCAAGCTGGGCCTGAGTGGCCTCGACTACGTCAAGAACCCGGGCTTGCGCGCGCTGCTCGATGTCGCCGGCTTCAATGAAGGCAAGGCTCCGAGCGCCGGCCAGGTGGCCTTTCGCGTCGCCCCGCGCATCAACGCCGCCGGCCGCATGGACAACGCGACGGACGTGATCGACATGTTCCTCACCGACGATCCCGCCCGTGCCCGCGAACTCGCCGCGCAACTCCACGACCTCAACGCCGAACGCCAGCAAACCGAACAGGACATCGTGCAAGAGGTTCTGCTGCTGTGCGACGAAATGCAGATTTCCGACGATCACTTCGCGCTCGTTTTCAGCAAAGCGGGCTGGCATCGCGGCGTCATCGGCATCGTCGCCAGCCGCATCGTCGAACGCTACCATCGCCCCGTCTTCATCCTTGGCGAAGAGGACGGCAAGGCGCAGGGTTCCGGCCGCAGTATCCGGCCGTTTCATTTGCTGAACGCCTTGGAATCCATGCCCGAACTCTTTGAGAAGTTCGGCGGACACAAGCAGGCAGCCGGCGTCACGATGCCCGCGGAACAAGTGGAAGAGTTCCGCCGCCGCCTGAACCTGTACGCGTCGAGTTGCCTTACCGTCGAAGATCTGCGCCCGGTGCTCGAGATCGACGCGGTTCTCAGTCTCAAGGAAATTGACGACGCCGCGGTGGCCGATGTCTTTCAACTCGCGCCCTTCGGCTTCGGCAACCCCGGCCCGGTGTTTGCGGCGCAAAAGGTGGAAGTGATCGCCCCGCCGCAGATCATCAAGGATCGCCACATGCGCATCCGGGTGAGGCAGGACGGGCGTTT
>JAFDVT010000445.1 GCA_018268875.1 Acidobacteriota bacterium | reverse complement strand
CGCCGTCGCCATGGTCCTCGCCAACCTGGGACTCGCCGGCCTCGCTGGTTTCGGCATCGACGCGCTCCGCCAGGGCGCCCGCAACGCCAAGCGCCTCGCGCTGCCTTTGTTCCTGATTGGCCTCGCCTGCCTCGCCACCGGTTACTACCAGTTCGCCTACCGCAGCTGGGAGAACTGGCGCATCCTCGCCCCGGCCATCGCCGCCATCGCCGCCGCCTGGGCCATCCGCCGCAATGCCCGCTGGGCGCCGATCGTTTTGAGCGCCGCCGTCCTCCTCGAACTGTCTTTCTTTACGCCCGCCATCTGGGCCGACCGCCAGGACCCCAACCGCACGCCCTACCTCGAAGGCCTCGCCCGCGACGCCGACCTCGCCATCTACCTCCGCAGCGTCTCCGGCGGCGCCCGCATCGACCACAACGCCGACGAAATCCCCTACAGCTTCGGCTCCTTCTGGGGACTCGAAACGCTCATCTCCATCGTGCCCTCGGTCCCCGCCGACCTCTGGACCATCGGCCCCTTCGGCAGCCCCGTCCGCGACTTTCTGAGCATCCGTTACGACGTCGGAAAGAAGCCCTTCCGCCCCGACGACGTCGAAATCTACCGCTCCCCGCAGTCGGGCATCGCGATCTACGAAAACGTCAAAGCTTTCCCGCGAGCCTGGCTCGTCCACACGGTCAAGCCCGTCGCCGATCTCAAAGCGGTAGGCGTATGGATCAACTCCGCCGGCGAAGCCCGCAAGCAGGAAGCAGTCCTCGTCGGCGAACCGAAACTGCCCCACGTCGAGACCTGCGACACCACCGGGGAATCCGCCGTTTACACCAGCCGCACGCCCAACCAGTTGCGGATTCGAGTGAATGCCAACTGCCGCGCCCTCCTGGTCCTGAATGACGAGTGGGACAAAGGCTGGGCCTCATCGACAGGCAAGCTCTGGCGAGTCGACGGCTTCATCCGAGGCGTCGAGGTCGCAAAAGGTACGCAGGAGGTCGTCCTCACCTACCGCCCAACCTCCGCCATCGCAGGAGCAGTCCTGTTCGCCGCCGGACTGTTAGGCCTCGCGTGGCTGTTCTGGAAAACGAGAGCCGCATGACCCGAGTCCTCTTACTCCTGTGCACGGCAATCGTACTCTTCCACTGGCGACTCGTCTTCTCCGACGAGTACACCTGGCTCGAGGCCCCCGGCATCTTCGAACGCGTCCTCCCGCTCCTGCAATTCCAGGCTGGCGAACTCCACAAATGGCGCCTCCCCATCTTTGACCCGTACTCGCCCGGCGGCCAACCGCTCATCGGCTTCAGCGGCACCGCAGGCGTCGTCCCCGTCTGGTACCTCCCGCACACCCTGCTGCTCGCCCTCCCCCTGAACCACGGCTGGCTCTTCCAAAAACCGCTCCATTGGTACCTCGTCCTCACCCAATGCGCGATGGCCGCCGCGATGTGCCTCTTCGCGCGACGCCGCCTATCCCTATCGCCGTCCGCCGCCTTCGTCGCAGGACTCGCGTACGCTCTGGGCGTCCTCTCCGCCACCGGACCCGATCCGCAAACCCTGCAGTCCGCCATCTGGCTACCCGCCATCTTCGCCGCCCGCCCCGGCTGGAGGCGCGGACTCTTCCTCGGCCTCATCTGGCTCCCCGGTGGACTCTACCTCCCCCTCGCCGCCACCCTCGCCCTGGCCGTTTCGGACTTCCGCCACGCCCGTCGCGACCTCGCCATGGGACTCGCCATCGGCGCGATCGCCATCCTTCCCGGATTCGCTTTCGTCGGCCCGCTCCCCCCGCTCCCGCTGGCCAATCTATCGGCCGGTGTCGTACTGCCCGTCCTCGGGATCTTCGGCTGGTACCTCGCCATGCGCCGCCCGCAAGCCCGCGCCATCCTGCTGCCCACCGCCGTCGCCGGACTCATCCATCCCGCGCTCCTCATCTTTTCCCTCGCCGCCGCCCTCGGACTCACCCTCGATGATTCGGGCGCGATCCGTCCCGTCGCGCGCCGTTGGGCGATCCTCGCCGCCGCAGTCGCCGCCGCGGTCCTCTGCTGGAACCTGTTGCCGTGGATTCGCTTCGATCAACTCCAGCCGATCGAGGCGGTTGCGTTGCCCTGCCTGTTGGCCGGCGCCGCCGCGCTGTTACTGTGGAGCCGGCCCGAACCTCGCCGCGCGATCGTGTTCGCCGCGCTGCTGGTGTTGGCCGACAATGCGCGGCCGCAGACATCGCAGCGCTGGTTCAGCCGCCACGACGACACGAGGCCTCGCAAGCTGGCTTCGCTCGCCCAGGCCGCGCCCCAGGTGACGTATTTGCGGCAGTTCGCCAACGATCTCCCGCGCGTTTGGGTCGATCCGGCGGAAATCCCCTACGCCTTCGGGCCTTGGTGGGGAGTAGAAACAACCGCGACCGCCGCGCAGGCGACGCATCGCCTGTCGGCTCGCCCGACGCCGGGCTTCGACAGGGTTCTGTATTCGGGCGACGACGGTTTCAAGGTGTACGCAGCCAGCGGTCGCGAGCCGCAAGCCTGCCTCGCGACGAAAAAGGCCGAGTTCCTATCGCCCAACGTCCGGCGGTTCGCAACGGTGGCCACTTGCCCGTCGACGTTCCATGCGGGATTGGCGTCGAGCCAGGGGTGGCGCGTCACCCTCGACGGAAAATCCGTGGAATACCCGCAACAAGGTCTGCCGGTCCCCGCCGGAGACCACCAAGTGGAACTGCGGTTCCTGCCGATATCTTTGATAGTTGGAGCATTGGTGACGGGGATCGGATTGGCGTATACCGTGTGGCTTGCACGGAGGCGGTCGCTTAAACGATAGTTAACTTATAACGTGAAACCACAGGCAACATTGTCGCTGGGAGAAATCCACGGTTCGATCCCGACCGTCGCTCCCTCGGCGTGGAAGCGCCTGTTCGCTTTCGCAGGCCCCGCCTACCTGGTCAGCGTCGGCTACATGGACCCCGGCAACTGGGCGACGGACCTCGAAGGCGGCGCCAAATTCGGCTACAAGCTGTTGTGGGTATTGGTGCTGTCGAACCTGATGGCGATCCTCCTGCAAACGCTCTCGGCGCGCCTCGGCATCGTCAGCGGCGCGGACCTCGCGCAGGCCTGCCGTCAAACCTACCCGCGCCCGGTCAACCTCGCTTTGTGGGGACTCTGCGAAGTCGCCATCGCCGCCTGCGACCTCGCGGAAATCCTCGGCGCCGCGATCGCGTTAAAGCTCTTGTTCGGACTGCCGATGATTGTCGGCGTCATCATCACGGCGTTCGACACGTTCCTGCTGCTCGCCCTGCTACGCCTTGGCGTGCGCACCATGGAATCGGTCGTTTTAGGACTGGTTTCGATCGTCGCTGGCTGTTTCCTGCTCGAACTCTGGTTCGCCCGTCCGGTCTTCGGCGACATCGTCACCGGCCTGGTCCCGCGCATCGACGGCCAAAGCCTCTACGCGGCCATCGGCATCCTCGGAGCCACCGTGATGCCGCACAATCTGTACCTCCATTCGGCCCTCGTGCAGACACGCCGCATCGGCCAAAGCGAATCCGAAAAACGCACGGCCTGCAAGTTCAACCTCATCGATTCGGTAGTCGCGCTGAACGGCGCACTGCTGGTCAATGGCGCGATTCTGGTGCTCGCCGCGACGGTATTTTTCAGCCGCGGCATAGAAGTCACGCGCATCGAACAAGCCCACGAAATGTTGACGCCGCTGCTCGGCGCCTCAGCCGCGGGCATCCTGTTCGGAGTCGCGCTGCTCGCGGCCGGACAGTCCTCCACCATCACCGGAACGCTCGCCGGGCAGATCGTCATGGAAGGATTTCTGCAACTCCGCATGCGCCCCTGGCTACGCCGCCTGTTGACGCGCGTAGTCGCCATCGTACCGGCGGTTTGGGTGATCCTTTCGGCCGGCGAGGCCGCGACCTACCAGTTGCTCATCCTCAGCCAGGTCATCCTCAGCCTGCAACTGCCGTTCGCCATCATTCCGCTCATCCGCTTCACCAGCGATCCGGTTCGGATGGGCGTGTTCGCCAACGCCGCCTGGGTCAAAATCCTCGCCTGGCTATGCGCGGCCATCATCGTCGGCCTCAACCTCTGGCTCGCCTGGGGCACGCTTGCGGGAGTCGGTGGCGCCTGGTGGCTGGGACTCGGCCCCGTGCTCGCCTCGATCGCGCTGCTGCTCGGCTACGTCACCTTCGAGCCCTGGATGCCCGCCTGGGCGCGTCAGGGCGGTACCGTCGCCCGCCGCCTGCCCGCCGACCCCGGTCCCGATCTATCCGGCGAAGACATCCGTTACCGGCGGATTCTCGTCCCGTTGGACCACACCGACCGCGACCGCGACGCCCTCCGCCATGCCCTGGCGCTCGCCAAAGCGCACGGCGCCGAACTCCATCTACTCCACGCCGAAGAGGACGTCACCAGCCAGATTTACGGCGAGGATTCGTCGTCCGCCGAGGTCACCGAAGGCCGCCAGTACTTCGACGACATTCGTAGGGCTGTCGAAAAAAACGGAATTGCCGTACACTTGCACATAGAATATTCGCTAAGGCCCCGCGACGCGATTGTCCGATATGTACAGAAGACGTCGCCGGACCTGATTGTCATGGGAGCGCACGGCCACCGTGGCTTGCGCGACCTGGCGTTCGGCACCACAATTAACGCGGTCCGGCACCAGGTGCAGGTTCCGCTGCTGGTAGTAGGGCGCGGCCATGCGGACGCACAGACTGTGTCATAGAAACACAGCAGGTCGGCAAAAAACCGCGTAACTCGTTGTCGTTAAAAGCGTCCCGGATGGTGTCTAGAATGCATCCGGAGGAGCAAGATAGTGACCCGGCTGTTCCGACAACTCGCCATGTTCGCGCTTTGCGCCCCTTTCGCGGCGCAGGCCACCACGCTCGAACGCCTCTCGGTGGAGCAGATGATCGACAAATCGTCGGCCATCGTACGCGCCCGGGTGCTGGGTTCGGCGGGCGAATTCCGGAACGGCGTCATCTACACTCGTTATCTGGTGCAAGTCGACGAATCCTGGAAAGGATCGGCTACCGGCGTCATCGAAGTGTTTGTCCCCGGAGGCGTCGCAAACGGGCTCCGGCAAACCATTCCGGGCGCCCCGGCCCTTGAAACCGGCGACGAGTGTGTGGTTTTCCTATGGGCTGGAGCTTCCGGCCGCAAGCAGATCATTGGTTTGTCGCAAGGCCTGTTTAACGTCGTTCGCGACGCCGACGGCCAGGTGCAGTTGGAGCGCCCGGGCGCCAAAGAAATGATGCTCGATCCGCTCACCGGCCGCCCGGTGCAGGACGCGACCATCCGCATGCCGCTCGGCGAATTGAAAACCCGAGTGGTCACCAAGGTTTCGGAAACGCAGGAGCAAGCCAAGTGATCAGAGCCCTTGCCACCGCGTTTCTGACTCTGGCCGTGTCGCCGACGATGTTCGGCTACTACCACTTTGTCCGCTTCCCCAGCCGTACCGGCCCGTTCACGCCGGTGTACGAAAAGTTCGATTTGAATGCCCTGCCCGGCCGCACGCTTCGTTATTATGTGGCCGAAACCGGTCCCGACAAGATTTCGGCGACGGATAGCTTCACGTCGGTGGTCAGCCAGATCAAGCTCGCGGCCAAGGCTTGGAATGACGTCGAATCGTCGGAACTCCGCCTGGTGTTCGGCGGGCTGATCAATCCTTCAACCCCGCAAACCTCGCCCGGCATCGACATTGTTTTCGATGACGAAATCCCGCCGGGTGTCATCGCCCAGGCTGGCCCGATCACGTATGACTATTCGAGCCTCCCCTCCGGCGCGACTTTTGTCCCGGTGGTCCGTTCGAAGTTGCAGCTGCGCAAGGACTTAACCCGCTACCCGTTGCAGGGCGGCGCCTACGAAAATTTCGAAACGTTTGACGAAATGTTCTTCGGAACGCTCGTCCACGAGTTCGGTCATACGCTCGGTTTGCAGCACTCGTTTACGTCCGGGGCCATGTCGACCCGCGCCACCCGCGCGACGTCCAAGGCCAGGCCGCTCACCGGCGACGATGTCGCGGGGCTTTCCGTGCTCTACCCGACCGAGGCGTTCACACGCACCACCGGCAGCATCAAGGGCCGCGTCGTTGTTGGGTCCACGGGCGTCAACATGGCGTCGGTGGTCGCGATCTCGCCCAGCGGACCGGCGATCAGCGCGCTCACCAATCCGGATGGCACCTATCGCATTGACGGCATTCCCGCCGGCGTCACCTATTATGTGTACGCCCACCCGCTGCCCACTCCCGATTCGCTCGATCCCCTTCCCGGCGGCATTTATCAGCCGTGGGATTCGCTCAACGCGCGCGGCAGCCGCATCACGACGCGAGATCTGTTCTCCACCCAGTTCCACAGCCTGACCTTCGTGGTACGTGCGGGTGCGACGGTCGAAAATGTCGATTTCAGCGTCCAGCGCCGGACCACGCTTCCGATCAATGTCGTGCAAACCTACGGCTTCGTCGGTCAGGTCACCGTAAAGCCCGCGCCGATCAACGGTCAGGCGGCGAGCGGAACGGTGGTCGCCTGGGGCTT
>JAFDVT010000444.1 GCA_018268875.1 Acidobacteriota bacterium | reverse complement strand
GACCGGATCGCACGCGGTGCACATCCTGGGCGGCATGACCGTGCTGGGGTACTTGCTGTACCGTCTCGCGCGGCCCTGGGACACCGATGTCGAGGTTCGCAGAGAGGCCATCACCTTCATGCTGGCGACCTACTGGCATTTCATGCTGGTGATCTGGCTGGCGATCTACGCAGTGTTCGCTCTGCGGTCGTAACGCACGCCGTGCAGTGGGAAGCGGTCGCGTTGTCGCCAGCGGCCATCGCAAAAGGCTCCAAAGAAGTAGCGGCGGTCACTCGCAAATGGAGGACCGCCGCAGTAGCGTTCAAGGTTCCGGCAAGGAGATCGACCGGATGGCTGGCGCGTTCGAACCTACTCGTCCTTAGTTGTCTCGCCTTCAAGCAGCCGCAGACCTTCGAACGTTGCCGGGGCGATCAGACCCGCCTCCGCGTACACAAACAGCTTGGAACGGCTGTCGCTGATGTCGAGGTTGCGCATCGTCAACTGGCCGATACGGTCGAGCGGGGTGAAGGCGGCGTCTTCCACCTTTTCCATGCTCAAACGTTCGGGCGCGTAGGTCAGGTTCGGGCTTTCCGTGTTGAGGATCGAATAATCGTTGCCGCGGCGGAGTTCCAGCGTCACTTCGCCGGTGATCGCTTTCGAGACCCAGCGCTGGACGGTCTCGCGCAACATCAGCGACTGCGGGTCGAACCAGCGGCCTTCGTACAGCAGGCGTCCGAGGCGGCGGCCCATGTCGCGGTACTGTTCCATCGTGCCTTCGTTATGGATGCCGGTGATCAGGCGTTCGTAGGCGATGAACAGCAGCGCCATGCCAGGCGCTTCGTAGATGCCACGGCTCTTGGCTTCGATGATGCGGTTCTCAATCTGGTCCGACATGCCGAGGCCGTGGCGGCCGCCGATGGCGTTGGCCTCGAGCACAAGGTCTACCGGGCTCGAGAACTGATGACCGTTGATGGCCACCGGGTTGCCTTCTTCAAAGCGAACCGTGACCTCTTCCGGCTTGATCTGCACTTCCGGCTTCCAGAACGCCACGCCCATGATGGGTTCGACGATGCGGATGCCTTTCGACAGGAACTCCAGGTCCTTGGCTTCGTGCGTCGCGCCCCAGATGTTGGAGTCGGTCGAATACGCCTTCTCCTTGCTCATCTTGTACTGCAGGCCGGCCTTGGTCAGCAGTTCGGACATTTCCTTGCGGCCGCCGAGTTCGTTGACGAAAGCCTGGTCAAGCCACGGCTTGTAGATCTTCAGCTTGGGATTGACGAGCAGACCGTAGCGGTAGAACCGCTCGATGTCGTTGCCTTTATAGGTGCTGCCGTCGCCCCAGATGTTGACGTCGTCTTCCTTCATCGCACCGACAAGCATGGTGCCGGTTACGGCGCGGCCGATGGGCGTCGTGTTGAAGTACGGCACGCCTGCCGTGGTGATATGGAAGGCGCCGCATTGCAGGGCGGCGATGCCTTCGCGAACCAGTTGCTCGCGGCAGTCGATGAGGCGGGCGACTTCGGCGCCGTAGCCGAGAGCGCGGCGCGGGATGTCCTCATAATCCGGTTCGTCAGGCTGGCCAAGGTTCGCCGTGTAGCAGTAGGGCTTGGCGCCCTTTTCCTTCATCCAATAGATCGCGGCGCTGGTGTCCAGGCCTCCGGAAAACGCGATGCCGACTTTTTCGCCGGACGGCAGAGATTGCAGAATCGTGCCCATATCTTGAAATTTCGCTCCTAGTGCGCGGCAAGCCAGGCGGCGGTTTCGCCGAGCGTCCGGGTTGCCAGTTCCAACTGTTTCTGAACTTGGGGAAGTGCGGTTCCGCCCGCGGAATTGCGGCGGTTTACGACGTTGTCGAGGTCCATGTCCGCGTACACGTCGTTTGCGAACGATTTGTGGAAGCCTTGCAGTTCATCAAGGGTGAGCTGATCGAGTTCCTTGCTGTTCGACAGGCAGTACGCGACCAGTTTGCCGACTACCTCATGCGCCTCGCGGAAAGGAACGCCGCGCTTGGCGAGATAGTCCGCGACATCGGTGGCGTTGAGAAAGCCTGCCGACGCGGCCTTGCGCGTATTTTCGGCTTTCACGACCATGCCCTTCACCATCCCCGTCAAATGGAACAGCGACTTCTGCACCGTGTCCATCGAATCGAACAGGCCTTCTTTGTCTTCCTGAAAATCCTTGTTGTACGTCAGCGGGACGCCTTTGAGAACGGTCAGCATCGCGAACAGCGCGCCGTAGACGCGACCCGTCTTGCCTCGGACAAGTTCCGCGAGGTCGGCATTCTTCTTCTGCGGCATCATGCTGCTGCCCGTGCAGTATTTGTCGGAAAGCCCAACAAAACCGAACTCGTTCGACATCCACAGGATCACTTCTTCGCAAAAACGCGACAGATGCCCGGCGATCAACGCGTTGCAGAACAGCGTTTCGATGACGAAGTCGCGGTCGCTGACCGCATCCATGCTGTTGGGATAAATGCCAGCAAAGCCCAATGCCGAAGCGGTCGCCTCGCGATCGATCGGGAACGTCGTACCGGCGATCGCGCCCGCGCCCAGCGGCGAGATGTTCACGCGCTTGTGGCAATCGATGAGGCGGCTGATATCGCGCTGCAGCATCCAGACGTACACAAGCAGGTGATGCCCGAACAGCACCGGTTGGGCGCGCTGCAGGTGCGTGTAACCAGGCATGATGACGTTGGCATACTCTTCCGCCTTGTCGCGCAACGCCTGCTGCAAGCCGAG
>JAFDVT010000443.1 GCA_018268875.1 Acidobacteriota bacterium | reverse complement strand
CGTCCGCGGGAATACCAGCAAGCCGAGATAGACGTATCAATGTCTTTTTGGTGCTCATAAACGCCGCGTCGTTGACATCGTAGTTGTCCGCATCCGCCCACTGATCTTTGGTCGGGTTGCGGAGCATATATTCCATCGCGCG
This sequence comes from Acidobacteriota bacterium, assembly GCA_018268875.1. Classification (GTDB taxonomy): domain Bacteria; phylum Acidobacteriota; class Terriglobia; order Bryobacterales; family Bryobacteraceae; genus F-183. Next base: position 6,928 of record JAFDVT010000443.1, on the reverse strand, counting down.
AGGCGTCACAATCCGCTGACATACGTCGCCATCTACCATCACGGTGGCAACTCCCGCGACATGTTCCAACTTCTGCAATACCTGTTGTTGGGACTGCGGTTGTGAGGCGCCGTCGGCCGCGGCTCCTATTGCAAACACAATCATCGGCAGGACGAGCGGTGTCATTGCAGATACTCCCGAACTCGCGACCACGAGAAACTGTCAATGTTGGCGAATCGTTTCTCAAATGGGGCAAGTGTCTCTTCAATCGAAACGTTGTTCCATTCCAACACCGGAGTTGAGGCCATGGCGGGCCGGGTGTTTTGCCAGTCCGCGGGCTGTGTCCGATTGAATCGCCGCGTGACTTCCGCCAGAATCTGGTCGCGTGCGGTGGCGTCTTTCTGGGCTGACCTGGCATCTAACAACGCCAGGTCCTGCATCACGTTTCGCTGCAATTTCAAGCGAATACTTGCCAGGGGTGTCAGGTAGCCGAAACGATCGCCAGGATAGACGAGTGTTTCTCCTCCTCCGTTCAGCGCGAACCATGGATCGTCGCCGGGTTCCACGGTTTGCCAGCGGACGAAGCCCTGGGTGCCTGTGATCCATGACCGCAGAGGATTCAACGCCATCGTTGCGGAAGGCTTGTCGATCGGCGGCGTCCCACCGTAGGACCACACCTGATCGCCACGGTCTTTCAACTTTTGAATCGCGCCAGGGTACCAACTCAACATGCCTTCGCCCGCGACCCAGAAATTCACGACGCCTTTGAGCCGTTCGAATTGATCTTCCATGCTCCAACTGGTGTCAGACCGGGTGACGAACTTCACGGGAGTATCGGCGGGCACAGCTTTGTCGAACATCTTGCGAAATGCGATTACCCAGTCGTTGTCGCGGGCAAAGCGAACCTCGTCGCCATCCCAGGAGAACGCCTTGTATCGCTTCTTGTGATTGAAGAACAGTTCGAAATAGGTGGAAGTCCATCCCTTTTCGCGGAAGTGTTTTTCCATATCCGCGACAACGTTGGTGAACTCAACCTCGTAACCGGGTTCACCCCACCACAGAAAAGACGCCGGCCATTCCGGTGTGATCGGCAGGTAAACGTACGGGATCGGCTTTGCGCCGCGGCGCGTTTCGCGAAATGCGGAGCCGTCTAACAGCGGTCCAAAGTGCCGGTCGTAGCGGTCCCAGCTTTTGACATGTTTCTTACGGCCAGATCCTTCGAGTTCCGGCGCGAACTCCGGACCTACTTTGCCGCCGTGCCCGTACCCCAATTGATGGAAGTCGCCACGATGTTCGTAAAACACGCGGTGATAGGCATGAATCAGACGAATCAAAGCTTCCTCGTCATCTTTGGGAAGGGTGCTTGGATATTGCCGGAACATCCAGGACGTGCCGTAGGAATTGTGATCTAGAGTCACGGCGTCGGCAACGGGGATCACGGCGCTGGTGACCTGAATGTTCACCGTTGCGGAGCTACGGCCACCGGTGAGACTGACCGTATAACGGCCCGGACGCTGCGTAGCGGGAATCCATACGTCTACCCAAAACGCCCACACGCGCTGGCCAGGAATCTGGTTGTCGCCCATTCTCCGGGTGGCGGGCAGAAGGGCGTCAGGATAATATTTTCCATCGGCCTTGTTCTTGTGGAACCATTCGCGATAGGTATCGGTAGCGAGCTTCGACTTCACCTGAATGTCAGCCGTATCGGAAGTCACGTGGAAGGATAGATATCCGCCTCGCGCCGCCTTCCACACCTTGGGAAGAGCGGCATGCGCGTCGGCCTTGTCCACAGCCACAGTTCCGCCGAATGGGTCGGGCCGCAGGTGTTCCGGATACACGCGCACCGCCGCCGTAAGCGTGGCGCATGCCAACAATCCGGCACTAATCCGCGATGTCCACATATCCGTGACGCTCCAGGAAGCGAAAGTAAGCGGCGAAGTCGAATTTCAGAGGGCGGCCAATTTCCATTTCTGTAAGGTATGCGGCTTCGGAGACCGTGCGCTTGCCGTCGCACCAATACAAGGCGAAGGTTACGACGCGGTTCCAGGCGCCGGACGGGAAGCCTTCACGCTGGTCCACCGGCAGGTCGTCCAACGGGATCGATCCGATGCGCTTCCGGCGAACTTTGAAGTCATGGGCAGGGCGAGCGGGCCGGTATTGATCGATGCCGATCGCAGCCAGCCGGTCGCTTTGCTCGGCGGCGAGCCGGCGAACGTCCCGGATGCTTCTGTCCAAAGTTTCCGCCTTCGCGCCAATTTTCGTCAACGTCTGCAACGACACTTCGTTGCGGTTCGCAATATAGTCGAGACGAGAACGCAGAAGAGCGGCAGTCGCGGGATCGCCGGACATCTGCGCGGTTACGGCGCGCGAGGCGGTGGCGATCAATTGCTGGCGCGCATCGTCGGCGGACATTTCCGTCAACCAGCGCGCTTCGTCCTCGCCCGCGGTCGCGGCCGCGTAAAGGTAAACGGCGGTCAAGGCGATCAGGTCACTCATCGATCGCTTGTCGACCGTTTTGGGAGTGTCCGCGCTGTTGTGATGCGTGGTTACGCCGGTGCCGCTGTAGATCCACACGTTGGGTACGTTGATTGTCGGCTCGCTCAGGTAGGCATCGGTTCCCGTGGTGTGATCCGCCTCGTGCCACGGCCTCCGCGCTGGCAGCACAGTTCGGGCTACGTGAGGCATCAGAGCATCCGCCCAGGAACGTCCCACATCCGGCGCGTGATATATCGTGTATTCGGTTCCCGCCAGGTCGTAGGAAGCGGCGGGCGTATCCACCGTCATCGACGCGACTGTGCGTTTCATCCGGTCGCTATGCGTGGTGATGTAGTCGAGCGATCCGTACATTTCCGGCATCAGCAGAATTCGAATGCTGCGACGCGGAATCGCCAACTCGCCGGCGGCGACCAGCTTTTGAATCGTATGCAGAGCCTCGATGCTGGCCGAGACACCGGTGGCATTATCCTGCGCGCCTTGCTCGGAGGTGTGCGCCAGCACCAGGACTTCCTCCTGCGGGTTCGCGCCACGGAGAATGGCCGAGATCCACGGATACTTGCCTTCGTAATAGCGGGTCTTGACGTTGGCGCGGAGCCGCACGGGACCCTTGGCGAGGAGAGTTCGCAGATGCCCGGCTTGCGCCGGCGTCACCGAGAACGAGAGCAGGGGCGTGCTGGTCTTGGTATACGCCCAGCCATAATCACCCCAGGCGTTGATCCATTGCCGGTCGTTGCGAAGTTCGGGATTCTCGCTAAAGCCGTTGACGGCCCCAAGCGCTCCAAACTTCACGAGTTTCGCTTTGAGTTCGGCGGAATTTTGGGTGGTCAGAACAAGCTTGCCCCGCAGGTCGTCCGGCTTGGCAGAATCCAAGTCCACAAGCTGCGCGTCGATGCCGCCCGCTGGCGTTGCGCCGCTCCACATGCCAAGGCAAGTCGGGACCGCCCGGTAATCGCACAACCGCTGCTTTGCCGGGGACACGATGTCCAGCGTCGCCGTGTCCACATCCCAGGCCAGGGGCATGGTCCAAAAGCCGGCTTGCGAATGTCCGTCGGCCGGCGCGGCGCCCAGTTCAATTTCGGTCAACCCGCTGGCGGCCAGCCGTTTTTGCAGGATGCCTGTCGTCCGTTCGAAGGATGGAAAGGTGAAGTAGCGATCGCTCGCGTAGACGAGGTCGACGGTTTCTAAAGCACGGCCGGCGTCGATCCGGCTGAGAATCTTTCGGGCGGCAGCCGATAGCGGCGAGCTTTCCGCAGACAGTGTTGTACCTGTTACGGCCAGCAGTAGGAGCGCGGCCACCCCTCGGATTGAAGGCTTACTAACAGTGCCTGGACCCATTCGTGCAGTGTGCAAGAAAGTCTAACTTGAATGTGGAGGCAACGTCAAGGCGGGGTGCAAACCGCGCTATTCTGGCCGAAAAACGGACGAGAAGGCGAGCGTGGCGGCGCCGACCAGAACTCCCTGATCCTCGAGAGCGGAACGCTGCACATGCAAATTCCGAAAGCTGGGCCACTCTCCCGGGTTGGGAAATTGCGACCGTATCGCATCGGCCAGCAGCGGCCATGCGGCGTTCAACGTCGAACTCACGACGACAACTTCCGGATTCAGACCCCATGCCAGGTTCGCGATTCCGATGCCCATGTAGCGCGCAATGTCCTGCAACACACCGGCGGCAACGTCGTCGCCGTGGACAGCAAGCTGACAGATTTTTCTGACCTTCGCAGCTGTATCGGACGTGGTTGTCACGGAGGTGCGCCCGCGCGCCGCGTCGTAGCGCTGGCACACGGCGGAGTTCGAGACAAGCTGTTCCCAGGATCCCGGCCGGTCATGCCGGAGTTCGCCGCCGGCCTCCGCAATCACCATCTGCCCGAACTCTCCCGCGCTCATCGACGGACCGGCGTAGAGTTCGCCGTTCAGGATCAGTCCAACGCCGACGCCTTCGTCCACACGCACATAAAGCAGACAGTGCGGCGCGTGGTCGCCGGCGGGTGTGTAACTGTATTCCGCCATCGTCGCGGCGCGAACGTCATTGTCGAGGTAGACAGGCATACGAACCGCATCTTCGAGCATCTGCCGCAGGGGGACATTCACCCACCCGGGCGAGTTGCCCATTTCGACGACGCCGGAATGCGAGTTGACGATTCCGCGAGCGCACACGCCAAGACCATGGATACGCTTGGTTCCGTACAACGAACTGAGACGGCCCACCTGCTCGGCGATCCGCTCCACCGTTTGCTGGGGAGTGGCTGGAGTGCGAATAGAGGTTCGATCGGTGAGCGTTCCCTCAAGCGTAGATACCGCGAGTCGCGTCTCCCAATTCTGGACTTCCACGCCGATTGCCCGAGGCCATTCCGACAATTGCAGCCGCGTCGCCGGACGTCCGCCGGTGGAATTTTCGGCGCCTTCTTCGGACACGAGCTTCTGCTCGATCAGCTTGGCGACAATGCGTGAAACCGTTCCCTCGGACAAACCGCTGCGCCGCGCAATATCCGCTCGCGACATGCGATTCGGATTCGCTCTCCGCAACAATTGCAGAACAACGGCGCTATTGGCTCCTCTGACTTGTTCCGGCCGTAAGACTCCACGACGGGATGAGATGGGATTCTTCACGCTGGCGGTTGAGAAATTCAGTGTAGTCGGCAGATGAAAACATGTCAATCGAACTAAGGGATGTTTGGTTTATCTTTCCTGCGAATCGCAAAAAAGATTTCGAAAACGCTGCGCGCGATGGTGCTTATTCGAGCTATAAGCCGGAAGCTCTGCCTCTTTCCGCCCATTTCTCCCAAAATGAAACTTCATCTCAACGAAGGAGAAGGTTATGTTCAGAACCCAAAAACCGCCGCTGCTGACCACATTTGCCGTCGCCGCCGCGTCCATTTTGGTCCCGTCGATTGCCAGCGCCCAGATGGCCAAACCAAATCAATTCTGGTGGCCGCAACAGCTGGATCTGACGCCCCTGCGCCAGAATGCGGCGGAGTCCAACCCCCTTGGGAAAAACTTCAACTACGCGAAAGAGTTCGCGACGTTGGACCTGAAGGCCGTAAAGCAAGACATCGCGAAGGTGCTGACGACCTCGCAGCCCTGGTGGCCCGCCGACTATGGCAACTACGGCCCTTTCTTTATCCGCATGGCCTGGCATAGCGCCGGCACGTACCGTACCTTTGACGGGCGTGGTGGCGCGGACGGCGGCCAACAGCGCTTCGACCCGCTGAACAGCTGGCCGGACAACGCGAATCTCGACAAGGCCCGCCGCCTGCTGTGGCCGGTGAAGCAGAAGTACGGCCGCAAGCTGTCCTGGGGCGACCTCATGGTGCTGACCGGCAACGTGTCGCTCGAGCAGATGGGCTTTAAGACGTTCGGTTTCGCCGGTGGCCGCGCTGACGATTGGGAGCCGGATCTCGTCTATTGGGGTCCTGAAAAGAAGTGGCTCGACGATCAGCGGTATAGCGAAGGCCGCAAGCTGGCCAAGCCTCTGGCCGCCGTGCAGATGGGCTTGATCTACGTGAATCCCGAAGGTCCCAACGGCAACGCGGATCCGCTTGCCGCCGCGAAGGACATTCGCGATACGTTCGGCCGCATGGCGATGAACGATGAGGAAACACTGGCGCTGATCGCCGGCGGGCACACGTTCGGCAAGGCGCACGGCGCGCACAAGCCCAACGACTGCGTCGGCCCCGAACCTGCCGCCGCCGGAGTGGAAGCCCAAGGCCTCGGCTGGAACAACAAGTGCGGCAGCGGTAACGGCGTCAACACGGTCACCAGCGGGCTCGAAGGCGCCTGGACGTCCACGCCGACCAAATGGTCCTCTCAGTACCTGCAGAACCTGTTCGCCTTCGACTGGGTAAAGACCAAGAGCCCGGCCGGCGCGACGCAGTGGATTCCCGCGAACAATCAAGCGGCCACGGTGGTTCCCGACGCCCACGACAGTTCCCAGCGTCACGCGCCGATCATGTTCACCACCGACCTTGCGTTGAAGGAAGATCCCGAATACCGCAAGATCGCGTTGCGCTTCCGCGACAACCCGGAAGAGTTCCGCCTTGCGTTTGCAAAAGCATGGTTCAAGCTCACGCATCGCGACCTCGGACCTCGCGCCCGCTACGTCGGCGCCGAAGTACCTCGCGAGGACCTGGTGTGGCAGGACCCGCTTCCGCGGGCCGAAGCGAAGCCGATCGACGCCAAGGACATTGCGCACCTGCAGTCCAAGATCCTCGCGTCGGGGCTGACGATTCCGGAACTCGTGCGCACCGCTTGGGCCTCGGCGGCTAGCTTCCGCGGCACCGATATGCGCGGCGGCGCCAATGGCGCCCGTGTTCGTCTCGCACCGCAGAAAGACTGGGCGGCGAACAATCCCGCCGAACTCGCCAAGGGGCTGTCGAAGAGGGAAGTGGAGCAGCAGGAGTTCAACACGGGAGCGAAGAAGGTTTCGATCGCCGACCTGATCGTACTGGGCGGTACG
>JAFDVT010000442.1 GCA_018268875.1 Acidobacteriota bacterium | reverse complement strand
CGCCCGCAATGCTTATAGTTGAAGACCCGGTATCGCCCGCAACTTACAGATTGGGCAGAAAGCGACTTAAGAAGGGCTTGGTCGCCGCAGGCCTTTAGCATCTCGCCTTTGGTCATATGCTCATAAGGATTCAACATCTTCACCCGCAAACCGGCCGCTGCTAGAACACTCTGAATACGACTGAGAAACTCGGGATGGGCGGTTCGCGTGCTGAGGCTGCCTAGGCGCGCACCCGTTAGCGGCGGATTGATTGCGATGAAGCCATTCTCGCATATGTAGAATGGGACCTCCCCTCCCGCGTGATAGGCACCGAGGGCCGTCGCCGTCAGAACGCCAAATGCGAGGAAGATGAGCGAACGGGCGCGTTGTGAAGGCTCCTTGTCCCCTGGCGGGGACGCGTTGTGGTTAAGTGCCAGATGTCTGAGACCGCCGCCGATCGCGGCTGCGAACGCCGCCTGATTGTCACCGTCGCCGCGAACGACGTTGCTGACAGCGATCGGTTTCAACCCTTTCTTCGCCAAGTCTATCGCGCCGATCAAACTGTCCATCCCGCCCGACAGCAGCACCACACAGTTTTCGTCTGGTCGAACTGGATTGCGGGGCGGCGCCGGCTGTATCCCGCCGCCGATGAACTTCAAGCGCCAACGATCTGTGGACAGGAACTTCAGCGCCGCCTCGATAGCAGCGGCTTGTCCGTTCCAAAAGGTTGGATCGGCCACCGCCACCGTAAGGTCGAACTCACGGGTCCAACCGTCCGCACTTGCCGACCGCTGTCCGGCGAGGTCTGCGGTCACGACCGACAACGCAAGCGAGAGAAAGTCCCACGCTCTAGGGGCTGCTTCTAAACGCGCGCGAAGAAATTCCGTCTTCGCCGACTGGCCGGCACTTGCCCTGGCCGATCGCCCCTGTTTGACCGCCCCCGGCTGCCCGTACAGGACCACGTTCAGCGCGCCATCTTCAGCGAAGGCATAATCTTCAGGCGCACAGAACAGTCTCATTCAACAAATCCCTCGAACACCTCGAAGGTTTCTCGCAGCGCCGCCCGCACTACAGCGGCGATGCGTCCTCCCGTCAGCGTCTGGCCAGACGCGCGAAGCTTCCGAAAGGCTGCAGAGACGGTTTCCTTCACGTACTCCCGCGCCTGCTTGAGTCTGGAGAGGCCAGCGGCGACGTTCGGTGCCTTCTCACGAATTGTATGCCCTGCATCGAGGTCGAAACGCCGAAACACGTCGTGCGCGGTGAAGCGCTCGATTACGAACTCACGCTCTTCGACCGAAAGGTTGAAGAGGTCCGCCTCGGGGAAGCGAGTGAGCAGCTCAGAGAGGGCGTCGCGGATGGCGGCTCGCGAAGCCTCCGCATCCTGAGTTCCGTCCACTGGTCTCACAGCTTCGACTACGGCGTCCATTATAGCGTCCGCCGAACGGCCAGCCAGCAGCGTAGGATCAACCGGACTTCCAGGCGTAGCCGGTTGCTCACCGGCGAGGTTGGCTAGAGCAATACCTAAGGCACCGGCTGTTGCAGCCGTACTGCCCATGCGGCGCGTGGCCGTCCCGGCGCCCCCATAGCCCGTCCTAACATAGTGCCCAAACCCACGCCGCATGGCGCCTGTGTCACCAGTGTTGGCGAAGTCACCCAAACTCCGGCTCACCCCAATCCAACGTCTGTCTGGCGCAAGAGGTACAGGTGGTGGAGCCGACGGCACCGGCGCTTCCTCGGCGGGGACCGTTGGGTCATTTACGAGCGGCTCTTGTACCGGGTTGTCCGCCCAAGCGGGGACTAACGGAACCCCAGCACCTGGTCCTTTGCTAGACTGCGACGTTCCCATTTTCCCTCCGCTTCTTGATTGCGTTTTTTACGGTCCTGGTTACGTCGCCAGCTTCCCAAGCATGGAACACACCGGTTGCCCAAGGCTGATCTGCAATTTTCGGCACGATGTTGGGTTGGATCTGACTCGGGGGACGGTCGCGGAGAAAAGCAGCGAGCCGCGGGCCTTGCGATGGGTCGGCCTCTGAGATCGCCAGACAGGCTTCAAGGATCGGTGGGACGCCCCAGGCTTGCTCCTGACGCGCCCGATCGAGCAGCCGATCCAACATAACGGTGGTTTCAGCTCGCGCGATTTTGGCCAGCCTACCCTTCAAGGTCGCCGCCATATCTGGGTGTTCGAGGAGGCCAGCAAGAAGATCCGCCGCTTCAGAGGACAGGCGATCTTCTGGCGTGATGAGGGGCGCATGCTCCCGGCCGACGTACAGAGCGCCCCGCAGGTCGATTTCCGCTAAACTGGGCGGTAAGGTGAGCCACTCGAGAACGAACGGATCGTCCCACGGTGCGACGAGTGCCAACTCGGTCCCAGAGATCGCCTTCGCCTCCCATTCTGCGAGGAAGACCGGCTTGCCAGACTCATTGGCGCTCGCGGCGGAAATGAGTTCGGCATAGGCATTTGGGTTTCCAAGCCGCTCGAAGAGAAGGAGCTTGGCTAGGACAGCCTCGTCCACGCCGACGCCTTGCGCTTTGGCGATTGTCATGCGGATGGCAAGCGCGTTGAGGAATCGCTTGATCAGCCGTGGGTTGCCGACGATCCCCGATGCCGTGGTCATGAGCGGCGCAAGCCGATCGGCGGTGTCGAGTTTACCAACTAGTTCGTCCGGAAAGTTGTCGTGGAGGGACTGAACGAAGGCGCGGTCGACGCGCTTGCCCTGCCAGGTCTGGCGAAGCTGTTGGCAGACCCCAGCCCGGATCTTCTCCTGGACGTATTCCGGGAGAGCGCTGTTCTCGATAAACAGCATCATCATGTACGCTCGGACCTCCTGCGTTCCCAATGCCGGAACGCGGATCGGAACCTGGATCAACTTATCGAAGTAGTTGGTGACCAGCAGGTCGTCTGGTACGCCCTCGAAGTGTTTGCGCACCGCGTGCTTGATCATGTCGTTGTCGGCCGCGATCACGAACGCCGTATGCTTCAGGAAAAGGAACAGGCGGATCGCCTCGAGGGTCGAGATCGTAGTAGCGGGCAGGCACCGATCCAGATCATCGATTAGTACCACCAGCGTGACGTTCAGCTCTTCGAGTGCTTCCTCAAAGCTGTCGCGAAGAGCCTGAATCTCGCGCGGCGGCGACGTGTCAGACTTCGGCGTAAGGAGACCACCGGCGGCCTCAGATACTTCCCCTGTCATCTTCTTCGCTTCGTCAAGTTCCGCTTGGTCCACGCCGTCCAAAGCTCGCTTGCCCAAGCCCCACATGCTTCCGAGAATACCTGTGGGCGGCAACCCGAGTGCGACCGCAGCCGCATCACTGGCGATAAGCTTCATGCCGCGGAGCCACCGAATCCTTTTTAAGATTCCGGCAACTTTGTCGATGGCAGTTTCTCGCTTTTCTGCTTCGGCTTGCAGTTTGGCGGCGATTACGTCCATCAAAGCCGCGCGTGCGTCGTCGTAGCCCTGGTAGAGCCACGCATTGAACTCGACGAAGATAAACTCCCGCTCGCCTTCTTTCCGTGGACGTTGCGCGAGAGCGGCTTGGGTAAGTTTTATAAGGGACGACTTTCCAACACCCCAAGCTCCGGAGACCCCTATTGAGATCGGTCGTCCGTGCGCCTGAACAATGATCTCAGCGACCGTGTCAGCAACTCCGGAAAAGTTCAGGAAGTCGCGTTCTGTTTCATTATCGGCCCACATATGCTTTGCCTTAATTCTTTGTTGCCTTACCGCATGTCATCTTTGCGTAAGGCCTACCCCGTCACTCTACGCTTACTGAGCCCGACCGCCTTTGAGCAACGGTCTAAGAAGTAAGTTAACTGTCTTCTACCAAGGCCGTGCAGTCTAAACTATTGTCTTGGTGCCGCGATAAGCAAGTCAGTACTGCCTTCGATCTTGTCGGTTCATTTTACATAATCAAAATTATGAGACTCGATTCAGGGCCGCGGCCCGATCGCACTTCTTCGCCGATCACAGTGCTGCGTGTTGCCCTTTCGTTTCGCTTCTGGTCCAGTCGTGTGGCACGAAGTTGAGCTGAGGCGGCACCAAGATGAAGACCCCAAATGGCGACCTCGACCGTTGGCTGGACCCGGCCGTCGCAAACGCCCGCCGCAGCGTTTTCGCACAGGACCTCGTCGTCGAAGGCGATGCCACCTCCAGTGGACCGATCGAGATCCAAGGCAATGTCGTTGGCTCACTGCGAGCGCCGGAGATCAGCGTGGCTGGTTCAGGTCGTGTTGAAGGTTCCGTCG
>JAFDVT010000441.1 GCA_018268875.1 Acidobacteriota bacterium | reverse complement strand
GACCGGATCGCTGACGCCGATGTGCCTTCGGTCATCACGGCTTACGAAAGCCGTATCCGGAAGCTCGAAGAAGAGAAGATCGTTGTCGCTGAAAGGTAAGCGTCCTACGGCGCCACGTTGCCACGAGGGCTATTGAGCTGGTACGGCCTTGAGGGGCAACAATTCATCGATCCGGCTATACGGCCAGGTCGGGAGTCTTTCCAGGGTGTCCTTGAGCCAGGCGTAGGGTTCGAGGCCGTTGAGTTTGGCCGTGTTGAGCAGGCTCTGAATGGCGGCGGCACGACGGCCGGCGCGTTCGGAGCCGGTGAAGAGCCAGTTGCGTCTTCCGAGGGTGATTGGCCTGATCGCGTTTTCGACGCTGTTGTTGTCCACGGGCCGCTCGCCGTTGTCGACATAGCGCAGGAGTGCCGTCCAGCGCTTGAGGCTGTAGTCGATGGCGCGGGCGAGCCCCGTGCCGTCTGCCGTCCTGATCCGTTGCGCCACCAACCAGTCGTGCAATTCGGTCAGGCGCGGCAGCGCCTCGTGCTGGCGCAGGGCCAGACGCGCCGACGCATCGCGGTCGCGCGCCTGCGCCTCGATGGCATACAGCGCGCCGATACGTCGCAAGGCCTCCTCGGCCACCGGATGGCCCCCTGCCGCCTTGAGGTCGAAGAACTTTCGTCGGCAATGGGCCAGACAGGCCAACTCGGTGACGCCTTGCCGGAAAGTCTCTTTGTATCCCCCATAGTCGTCGACCATCAGGTGACCGCGCCACCCCGCGAGGAAATCGCGGGCATGCTGGCCGCTGCGGCTGCTCTGATAGTCGAAGACCACGATCCGCGGCGCGCCTTCGAGATCATTGCTGCGATAGGCCCACAGGTAAGCGCGCTGGGTCTTGCCTTGACCCGGGTCCAGCTGCTGCACCGGTGTTTCATCGGCGTGCAGGATCTTGCCCTGTTTGAGCAGGGCGACCAAGCGATCGACCAAGGGCTGCAGCGCGACGCCGAGCTGGCCGACCCATTGCGCCAGCGTCGAGCGGGCGATCGGCACACCCTGGCGCTCGCTGATCCTCTCGATCCGATAGAGCGGCAGATGGTCGAGGTATTTCTGAATCAGCACCCATGCATGCAGGCCCGGTGCGGCCAGGCCGCCGTCGATGAGCGCGGCCGGGACCGGCGCCGCGGTCACGGTTTCGCAGTGCCGGCAGGCGTATTGCGGACGGATGTGGCGATGGACGAAGAAGCGGGCCGGCTCGACATCCAACTGCTCGCTGATGTCCTCGCCAATCTTGATCAGATCGCGCCCGCATTCCCCGCAGGTACAGGAGGCCGGCTCATGACGGTGTTCGATCCGCGGCAGCTCCGGCGGCAAGGGCTTGCGGCCGCTGCGCTGGGGCTGACGCGGCGTGCCGGCCGGCGCGCGCTGTTGTTCGAGCTCGGCCACGATGGCCGCGCCGTCTTCGTCGCAGCACTCGGCAAAGAGATCTCGCTGTTCGAGCGACAAGGCCTCGCTCCTGCAGCCGAAACGGATGCGCTTGTGATGGGCCAGTTCCAGGGTGAGCTGCTGGATCTTCAACTCCCGACGCTTGAGTTCCGCGTCGCGCTCAAGAAGTTGCGACTGCAGGGCCGAGATCTGCGCCTGGACCCAGTCTGGCAGCGGCGGATGGACCGTGTTCTGGGCAGGTTCGAGGCCGATTGTCATGCCTCGGATTATACCATCAGGATGGCCACAAGCCCTTGTAAACACGGGCGTTCCACGCAACTGCGCAGCGTCAGACGCGCCACTCTGGCGATGGTTTGGCCTGCAGGCGCCGCCAGTCGATGCCGCAGGTCAGCCAGTGCCATTCCTGCGCACTCAGCGTGCAGGCGACCTCGTCGCTGTGCGGCCAGGTGAAGCGCCCCTGGTGCAAGCGCCGGACGCACAGCCAGACGCCGGTGCCGTCCCACACCACCAGCTTGATCCGGTTGCCGCTGCGGTTGCGAAAGGCGTAAGCCGTCCCGTCACACGGCGCACGTCCCAGCGCTTGCTGAACCTTGAGCGACAGGCCATCGATGCCCATCCGCATGTCGACCGGTTCGACGGCCAGCCACACCTGTTCGGGCCGAATCACCGCAAGATCTCGCGCAGCCATTGGGCGCAGGCAGCCGCCTGCGACACCGGCCAGGTCACTTCGACCAGCGCCTGGTTGCGATGGATGGCGATCTTGATCTTGCCCGAGCGCTCGACTTCGGGAGCAGACACCGTGACAGGCACCAAGGTCGGCGGCCGAAGATCGCTCGCTTGAGCATCATCGATCCCGGCACCGTTTCCAGCTTCCTTCACGCCTCGGTCGTCCTTGACCCAGCGACGCAACAGGTTCGCGTTGAGTCCATTGGCCAGCGCCACCGCCGCGATCGAGATCCCCGGCTGCAGACAGGCTTCAACAACCTGCCGTCTGAATTCTTCCGAGTATCGCCGACGCACTCGCCGCTTCGGGGCCTTCACTAAATCTGCGTACATGTGTCCACCTAAAATTCGTGGACACGATCCTCGTCACCGCAACCTTCCTCAGCAATGTGGTCGGGTTGGACGCTTACGTCGGGTTGGACGCTTACGAACTTTGAGGTTAGAGGCCGTGGAGGCCTTGCGTGCGGAATAGGGATGCCAGGCGTTTTAAAGCACGACGCCCGCTGAGCTGTGAAGCTGAGCGGGCGTTGAGTTGGGGTGAGGATGAGTCTGACGATGACCTACTTTCACGGGGGAGTCCCCACTATCATCGGCGCGGTCTTGTTTCACGGTCCTGTTCGGGAAGGGAAGGGGTGGTTCCAAGACGCTATGGTC
>JAFDVT010000440.1 GCA_018268875.1 Acidobacteriota bacterium | reverse complement strand
TCGACCTGCGCAGTTTTGAGGATGCCGCGTTCTACGACCGTCTGGATCGCGCCCGCGTCCAGGCCACGGACCGCATCAGTATGCTCACCAATGCCGGTTGGCTGCTGCAGCGTATGGTGATGCTGGTTTCGCTCGCCGGCGGTATCGTTTATTACTCGCCGTGGCTGCTGATCGTGCTGACGCTCAGCGTTCTGCCGGCTTTTCTGGTGGAAAGCCACTTTGCGTTCCTGGGCTATACGCTGTCTCACGCGCTCACTCCGATGCGCCGGGCTTTGGCTTATTACATGACGCTCGGCAGCAGTCGCGAATCCGTCAAAGAGGTCAAAATTTTTGCCCTGGAAAAGCATCTGGAAGGCAAGTTCCGCGACCTGGCGGCCGAGGTGATCCGCCGCAACCGTCAACTGGCGCGCCTCCGCCTGGGTTGGGGGTCGCTGTTTGCCGTACTCGCCGCCGCCGGTTACTACGGCAGCTACGCGTTCCTCGCGCACGAGGCGGTGATGCAGAAGATGACGCTCGGCACGTTCGCCTTTATGGTGGGCGCGATCGGCGGCGCCAACGGACACTTGCAGGTGATCTTTTCGCTGTTTTCGGACATCGCGGATCAGGCGCTGTTTCTGCGCGACCTCGTGCTGTTCCTGGAAGAACATCCGACCATCCAGTCGCCGGTGAAGCCGATTTCGATGCCAAAACCCATCCGCAAAGGTTTGGAGTTCGAAAACGTTACGTTTCAGTACCCGGGTAGCGACCGCAAGGTTCTCGATGGTCTGAACTTCAAGATCCGGCCCGGACAGCGCATCGCTCTGGTGGGCGCCAACGGCGAGGGTAAGACCACGATGGTCAAGCTCATCGCCCGCCTGTACGACCCGACCGAAGGCCGCATTCTTTTGGACGGCCGCGACATTCGCGAGTACGATATCGACGAATATCGCCGCGAAATCGGCATCATTTTCCAGGATTTCATTCGTTACGACCTGCCGGTTCGCGAAAACATCGGCGCCGGCAACATCGGCAAGATGGAGGACGACGACGCGCTGATCGAGGCCAGCGAGAAAAGCAACCTCGGCGCGATTCTGAACCGGTTGCCCAACGGTCTGGACCAGATGCTGGGCCGCCGTTTTGAAGGTGGCGTCGATCTTTCGGGTGGCGAATGGCAGCGCGTCGCGCTGGCCCGCGCGTATCTAAAGGACGCGCAGATTCTGATCCTGGATGAGCCGACCGCCGCGCTCGACCCCATGGCCGAAGCGGAAGTGTTCGAACAGTTCGCGCAGTTGACCAAGAATCGCATGGCGCTGTTCATTTCCCACCGCTTTTCCACGGTTCGCATGGCAGACCGCATCGTGGTGATGTCCGAAGGCAAGATCCTCGAGGACGGCACGCACGATCAGTTGTTGAAAGCGGAGGGCGTGTATACGAAGTTGTTCGATCTGCAGGCCGCCAGCTACCGGTAACGGGTTGCTGGTATAGCCTGACAATTTCGTTACGTTAGCGCTACCTGAGCGGTGAGATACTGGGGGTGATGAACGCTCGCAGTACCACGTTTGCACTGGTGTCGATGGCTATAATCGCGGCCACCGCGCATTATCTTACCGCTCAGGCTCCGGCACCCGACCCGGATTACAAAGCGTTCCTGAAAGACAACTGTCTGTCCTGCCACAACGCGGACAACAGCGTGGCGGGCGTACGCGTGGACAATCTGGACGACCGGTTCGGCGATGAAACCGTCAAGAAATGGGAGGCCGTGCACCATCGCATCGCGGCCGGAACCATGCCTCCGAAGGGCATGAAGCAGCCGTCCTCCGAACAGCGCAAGGCCATGTCGGACTGGATCGCCAGGAACCTGGAAGTGGCTAAGCTTCGTCCGTCGCCGAAGAACGGCACGGTTCGCCGGTTGACCGTCGCGCAATACCGCAATACGCTGCGGGACCTTCTCGGCATCGACAACGACCTCGCCACCATTCTGCCTGCCGACGGCGTTTCGAAAGACGGCTTTTTGAACAACGCCAACACGCTGCAGCTTTCGCCGCTGCTGATGGAAGCGTACTTTGAGATCGCCGAAAAGGCGCTGGACCATGCCGTCGTCGATCCTTCGAAGAAGCCCGAGATTCAGAACTTCCGCGTCGACCTGGGCGATCACGTCAACCCCGATCCGCTGCCGGAAAAACTGGTGCTGGGCGCGGGCAGCGCGCTGCTCGAAACATCCGATGTGCTCGTGACGCAGTTGACCCCCAAGAAGCCGTTCGCGTTTGAGCCGTACTTCATGAAGACGAAGTTGCGGTACATCGAAGGCTACCGGGGCAACGACACGGTGCGCGGTTGGCGCGACTTCGACAGCATTTATCATTCGGTGTTCGCGGATATGCGCGGCAGCGGCGGTTATCCGAAGGGCGAGCCTTGGAGCACGGTGCCGCAAGGTCTGCTGCTGCGTCCGGCCATCCCGACCGAAGAAATGTTCGACGACGACGGCACGTACGGTCCCAAGGCGAACTTCAAGATCTCGCTGCGCGAATTGCCTGATACGGGCCGGTTCCGCGTGACGGTTACCGCCGCGAAGTACGACGATGGCCTTTTGCTCGACCAGGGCGCGAAGTCCCGCGAGAATGCGGCGGGCGCGATTGTCGCCAAGGCGTCGGACAAAACGATCCAGGTGCCGAAGGAAGGCATTTATCAGGTGGACGTCTACCCGGTGGAACCCAAGGTCGCAAAGCCGGACGCGAGCCAGTTGAGTGAAGGGCTGGCCGGGGCTTGGCCTTCCGCCGAACTCGCGTCGCCCGCTTCGTCCGCGGCGAAGAACATCACGGCAGCGATCCTTGTGCCGCGCGCGCAATTGCCGACCGACGATCCGCATCATGTGGGCGAGGGCGATTTCACGGTCGCTGGCTGGATTAAACCCAAGCAGGGCGGACGCTATCAGTTGATCAGCCTCGGCAATGCGGACCGTACGCGAGGCTGGTTCCTGGACATTCCCAATCCGCAATCGGCGCTGCGCTTTCAGACCTTCGGCGATGCCGACGGCGCCACCGCCACGGTCGCCACGAAGCCCTTCGCCGTTCGTCCGGGCCAGTGGACGCACATTGCGGTTGTGGTACGCCGCGGCCTGAACCAGACCTCCATTTACATCAACGGCTCGCTTGCCGCCAAGGCGAACACCGGCAGCGCGCAATACGACGCCGACCGTAGCGACCTCAAAATTGCGACTGCTTTCGACGGTGGCGAAATGAGCCAGGTGCGGCTGTATCGCCGCTCGCTCGACGACGGCGAACTGGCCGCGCTGGTCGAACCTGGAAAGGCGCTGGTTCAGCCCAATAACAACGCCCGCCGGCAGGCCGAAGATGGAACCGTCATCCGCCGCCGCAGAGCTCCGGACTTCGCGCTCCACCTTGGCGACCGCGAGTTCACCGGTACGCTCGATCAACCCGCGTTCCTCGCCGTGCGCTTGAAGGCCGGTCCGCTCAAGCTGCAGGCGAAGTACGACAACGTTAAGGAAATCGACCGCGTCGTGTTTACGCCCCTGGCCGCTACCGACGACCTTGCCAAGCGGTTTTCGACGTTTGAAAAACGCCAGCCCCGCGTTGGTGTCCACCTTGGTCTTCGTCGCGACTGCGGCAGCACGCTTGCGCCGGTCGGCGCGCCACAACCCGTCCCGGGAACCAACCTCGCGCACTATGTTTTTGAAGGCGTGATCGACAATTATCCGGCGCCGGTGGTGGAAAAAGACAACGTCAATTATCTGGCGGGCATCCACGAAATCGGCATCCGCAGCGAGTACACCGACGGTCGCGACATGCCTCGGCTGCTGGTACGTTCGGTGGAATTCGAAGGGCCGTATTACGATGTGTGGCCGCCCAAGTCGCACACCAACATCTTCATCACTCGCGCGCCCGGCAGCAGTGACGCGGTGTACGCCAAGCAGGTGATTTCGAACTTCGCCAGCAAAGCGTTCCGCCGCCCGGTTACCGCCGATGAGGAAAAAGCGCTGGTGGACATCTACGCCAAGGCCCAGCAAAACGGGCGCAAGTTCCAGGA
>JAFDVT010000043.1 GCA_018268875.1 Acidobacteriota bacterium | reverse complement strand
TGGCGTTCGCTGATCTCGGCGGCGCCATACGCCTCGCGCGCGAACGAACCTTCGGACAGATCGCACTTGTACGCGCCCAGGCGCATGGTGCCGCCCAGCTCGTCGACACCCAACAGTTCGCGCAGGTTGTAGATCACGCGATGTTTCGGCGCGTTTTCGAACTCGGTGGAATTTGCGCCGTCAAGCCCGCAAACATTGCGCGCGAACTCGATCACCATGGTTTGCATGCCGAGGCAGATGCCGAAGTACGGCACTTTGTTTTCGCGCGCGAAACGGATGGCGTTCAGCATGCCCTCGATGCCGCGCTTGCCGAAGCCGCCAGGCACCAGGATGCCGTCGTATTGTTCGAGCTTTTCCTTGCAGGACGGCCATTCCATGGACTCGGATTCGATCCAGTCCATGTTGACGCGGAAGCCGTGGTGGATGCCGCCGTGCAGCAGCGCTTCCTTCAGGCTTTTGTAGGAATCTTCGTAGTCGGTGTACTTGCCGACCAGACCGATGTTCACTTCGCCGACCGGATGATACAGGCGGTCCAGCATGCCTTTCCAGCGGTCGAGTTTGCGTTCGCCGGCGCCTTCGAGCTTGAGCGTCCGCACCACAAAATCGTCGACGCCTTGTTCGGCAAACACCAACGGGATCTGATAGACCGAAGGTACGTCGCAAGCCTCAATCACAGCTTCCGGTTCGACGTCGCAGAACGACGCGATCTTGCCTCGAACATCGGCGGGAATTTCGCGATCGGAGCGGCATACCAACAGGTCCGGCTGAATGCCAAGCGCGCGCAGTTCCTTCACCGAATGCTGCGTAGGCTTGGTTTTCAGCTCCTTCGCCGCGTTGATCCAGGGCACCAGCGTGACGTGGACGAACATCGCGTTGCTACGGCCCAGTTCCTTGCGCAACTGCCGGATGGCTTCGATAAACGGCAGCGACTCGATGTCGCCGACCGTGCCGCCGATTTCGACAATCGCGACATCGACGTCTTTCCACACCTTGCGAACGGCGGCTTTGATTTCATCGGTGACGTGCGGGATCACCTGCACCGTCTTACCGAGGTATTCGCCCTGGCGTTCGCGCGAAATAATGTGTTGGTAAATTCGGCCCGAAGTGAGATTGTTGGCCTGCGAAAGCGGCGCATGCGTGAAGCGCTCGTAGTGGCCGAGATCCAGGTCGGTTTCCGCGCCGTCATCCGTCACAAACACTTCGCCGTGCTGGAACGGACTCATCGTACCCGGATCGACGTTCAGGTACGGGTCCAGCTTTTGCATGTTCACGCGAAGGCCGCGGCTTTCCAGGAGACAGCCAATGCTGGCCGCCGCGATGCCTTTGCCCAAGGACGAAACCACACCACCCGTTACGAAGATGCACTTCGGCATTCTTAAACCTTTTGCCCCATGTAGGAAAACAACCCGCTGACCTTTTCCAAATCCTCCGGCGTATCGACCCCCAGCGAGTCGTACTCCGTTTCCACAACACGAATTTTGTAGCCGTTTTCGAGCGCGCGCAACTGTTCCAGGCGCTCGGCGCGTTCGAGAATGCCCACCTGCAAATCGGAATAGCCAAGCAGGAAGTCGCGCTGGTAAATGTACAGCCCAATGTGCTTGAAATGCGTGGTCCGGGCGCGTTCTTCTTCGTCGCGCACATACGGAATGGGCGAACGCGAAAAATAGATCGCGTTGTCCAGATGATCGGTTACCACTTTCACCACGTTCGGATTGGTGAACTCCCGCTGATTTTCGATCTTCTTTTTGAGAGTCCCCATGCAGATTTCGGGGCTCCCCAGCAGCGACAGAACGGCCGCGTCGATGGCGTTGGGATCGATCAACGGTTCGTCGCCCTGGATGTTCACGACGTAGTCGGCGCTGTCCGCCGAGGCGACCTCCGCGACACGATCCGTACCCGAGGGATGATCGGCCCGGGTCATGCGAACTTGCGCCTTGAACGCGCGGGCTTCCGTGGCGATCCGTTCGTCGTCGGTGGCAATAATGACGTTGGTGAGATAGCGGGACATGCACGTCCTCTCGTAAACGTGCTGCAGCATCGATTTGCCGGCGATTTTAGCGAGAGGTTTCCCAGGAAATCTGGAGGAGGCATGCCGGGCGGGTATCACGCCCAGAACTCTGGCAGGCACGTTCGATGGTACCACAGGGTGCGGCTTATTCCGCACTATCCGAGGGGTCTGAGACTAGGGCTTCGCACAGCGCCGGATCGAGCGTCCGCACATAGGAACCGATGATCGCGTAGCTCTCGTCGTCAGGCTCGAGTTCGATCACTTCGTGTTCAGGATTGAGCGGAATCAGGCGAATGGCGACGCGTTCGCTGGTGTCCTCGCTGAACGCCCGCTTTACACTTTCATACTTTTTGAGGGTGTACGCCGTACCGCCGCCTCGACGGCTGCGATCCTCTACCAGGACCAGACGTCCGACACGGGAACCTCGCTTGGCGTCGTCGCGATCGAACACCGCAAGCGACCCATCGGCGATCAACGGCATCATCGAGGTCCCTTGAATGCGCACGATGAACTGCCCTTGGCTGAGCCCGCGAGCCTCCGGGATTTCGATCCAACCTTCGGGCCGCACAACGTTGTTTTCCAGGAACCGGCCGGCGGCGCTGCGCAGCGTGTAGATCGGCAAGTGCGTCTCAAACCGGCGAACTTTGGCCGGAATTGAGGTCGCATAGAGCCGTGCCAGCGACGTTGCGTAGTTCGCCACCAGCACGGCACGAGGTTCATCGGCGGTTACGGCGTTGGAGCCTTGCAACAGCAAATCCATCGCCGCTTTGCCGCCCAGGTCACGCTCCAGATCCGCGACGGCACGAGGCAACTGTTCGAAATACCACGTGTCCTCGTCGCGAATCAGCAGGTCCCAATCCTGGCGGAACCGCGTGTGCAGCTTATCCGAAGTCGGGTCGCGTAAGACAACGCCGATCGGCACCGAGTCTTCCGAACTCGGCGGATTCGCGTATAGAACGGTATACTCCCCGCGGGAAGTCTCCAGGGCGTTGCCCGACACCTCTCTATTGTACGAGGGAGTTACATCGCCGCGAGGCCGCGCAGGTTCCAACCGCAGATGGTGCTGGCTTCCATCTTGGTCGCGCCGCCGGATCCGGTCCAGTGGGTCTCCAGGTTGAGATAGCCGTTGTAGCCGTCGCGGGAGAGCGCCGCGATGTGGCCCTTCCAATCGACGTGACGAGTTCCCACGGGTCCCCATATGGGCGTAAAGCCTTCCATGTGACAATCCTTCACGTGGATGTGGGCGATCCGATGCTTGGGCAACAGGTCGTAGCCGAACGGATACGGATTCTCGCCGGCCACCAGCGCGTTGGCCGGGTCCCAAACCAGTTTGACGTTCGGATGGTCGAGCATGCTGAGGATCTTGGCCGATTCAGCGGCGGTTCCGATCTGGCAGGCGTGTTCGTTTTCGAGGCCGATGATCAGGTCGTGCTGCTTGGCGAGGTCGCCGAGCGTCTGCAACGCTTCAAGGACACGGTCGTAGACGGAGACGGGGTCGACGGTGCGCCAGTAGGAAAACACGCGGACGATCTTGCAGCCAAAGTGCTGCGCAATCTTTACCGCTTGTTCCGCCAGCCGAGGCTGATCGTCAAACGTGTGCTTGGAATTGAAAATGTCCTGGTGGAACCTGGTGTCCACTTCCGGCGCATTGGGAAGCACGCACTTGAGCAGCGGGGACGCGATGGACACCACCTGCATATTCTTGGACGCGATCGCATCCTTGGCGCGGGCCAACTCGTCGGCCGTGAGGTCCATGATGTTCTTGCCCCACACCACGCGCAGTTCCGCGCCGGTCATGCCGATCTTTTCCATCGCGTCCAGCGCGAGATTCAGGTCCGGGGAAAACTCGTCGGTAATCGCCCCGATTTTGAACTTTGGTGTCATTTGCCTTCTGTTATGTTCAGCGTTTGATCCGGCTTCACGTTCGCTAGACGCTGCTTTGCTCCGCTGGGCCATTCCACTTCGATGGCGGCGATGCTTGCGTCTTTCCCGATTCCAAACGTAAGAGCGAGATCCGATTGGGAACAATAGCTGGACCCGGAATGGACCATACGCCACTGCTTACCCTGCTGTGATTGTACGCGGACAATCGCGCCCAGCGCACTGCGGTTGGATTTGGTTCCGGTCAACTTCACGGCGATCCAATGGTTCTTGGCGGCGATATCGTTGCGGAACAGATAGGCGGAACCGTGGTTCGTGGTGATGAGCACGTCGAGGTCGCCGTCATGATCGATGTCGGCGTACGCGGCGCCCCGCGCAACGATGGGACGCTGAAAGTCCGCGCCCATCTGACGGGTGACATCGGCGAACTTGCTCTGCCCCAGGTTGCGGAACAACAGCGGCGATTGTTTGTACTGCACCTTGGGCTGCACCCTCCCGATCTCCTCGTCGATATGGCCGTTGGCCGCGAAGATGTCGAGCATACCGTCCAGGTCATAGTCGAAGAAAAACACGCCGAATGCAAGGCTGAGCAGGCTGGCGCGGCCGACGGTCGAACGTGGCGCTTCGTCTACAAACAGGCCGGTTCCTTCGTTGCGGTACAGGCC
>JAFDVT010000439.1 GCA_018268875.1 Acidobacteriota bacterium | reverse complement strand
CGCGCCGGCAACCTGTATGTCGCCGATAGCGGCAACAATCGCATTCTGCGGTTTCCGCGCCCCGCGGCGCAGACCAACGAAATCAAATTGTCGGACCTGGTGATCGGCCAGCGTTCGGTGAGCACCGGCAATGCGTCCAACCAGAACATTGGTCCGACGAACCGGACGCTATCGTCCGCCTCGGGCAGCATCTACCGTGTCGGACTGGCGACCGATTCCGCCGGCAACCTTTGGACGTCCGATCCGGGCAACAACCGCGTGTTGCGGTTCCCGGTGGCGCAACTCGCGCCGAACACGCTGGAACCCACCGCCGACCTGGTTCTGGGCCAGACCGATTTTGGTAAGAACACCGTCGTCGATCCGGCCGGGACGGTCAATCCGCAGTTGAACAAAGCCGTGCTGGTACAGCCGTCGGGCATCGCGTTCGATTCGTCGAACCGCTTGTATATCGCCGACGCCCGCCAGCGCGTCACGGTTTGGCTGCCCGGGTTCACCACCGGCATGAGCGCGAGCCGCGTACTTGGCGCATCCACCGACCCGAGCCTGACCGCCCAGCGCCTGGGCAGCAGCGCCGGACCTCCCGAAGCCATCTATTTCGTCGGCAGCGACGTGCTGATTTCCGACTCGTCGAATAACCGCATTCTGCGTTATGGCTCGCCGGAAAGCTGGTCGGCCGAGGAAGAGAAGAATCCGTCGCCGAGCGCGGTGGCTGTTCTCGGTCAGCCGGACTTTACGCAAAATCAGCCCAACCGCGGCATCAAGGGCGACACTCGCGCCGACGCGCTGAGCAATCCGCTCGGTGGCACGGTCGCGGGCAACTTCCTGTGGATCGCCGACTCCGGCAACCACCGTGTTCTCGGTATGCCGCTCAGTTCGCTGGGCACGGCCGAGCGCGTGCTTGGCCAGCGGGACTTCCAGTTCCGCGGTGCGAACCGGGTCAAGCAGCAAGGCTTCAACTTCATTTCGTCCCTGGGTTCACTGGCGGGCATCGCCGTCGATTTCACGTCGGACCCGCCTCCACTCTATGTCGCCGATAGCGGCAACAACCGCATTCTTGGCTTCCGCGACGCACGCAACGTTCGTCTGGGCGATGTGCCGGATCTGGTGATCGGGCAGGTGGACTACGAACATTCGACGATCAACTACACCACCGGCGATCCGAACTTTGTTCTGGAGCGCGGCTTCAACGCGCCGGGCGGCGTTGCCGTCGATCCGGCCGGCAATCTGTGGGTCGCCGACACCGGCAACGGCCGTGTGATGCGGTTCCCCAAGCCGTTTGCGCAGGAAGAGATCGGCAATCAACGGGCGAACCTGTGCCTCGGCCAGTCCAATTGTTTTGCCACACCGCAGAAGGAAGCGACCTCGCGCACGATGGCGGCGCCCCTGGGCATCGCGTTCATGGTCAACGGCAACGTCCTGGTGTCGGACGCCGGGTTGAATCGTGTATTGCAGTTCCGCAAGGGCGACAATGGCGACTTCACCGATGGGCAGGCCGCGTTCCTGGTGATCGGGCAGCGCGACTTTGCGTTCTCCGCTTCGAGTGCCGACCCGGACCGCCTGAACACGCCGCGCAACATCACGATCGACTCGAGCGATCGTCTGTACATCGCTGACACGGGCAACAACCGCATCTTCGTTCGCGCGCTGGTGGGCTTGGAGCGTTCGGGACCGCAGGCTTCGTACCTGCTGGGAACGTCCGCGCCTCCGACCGCGGTGAACGTCAGCCGTGAGACCGGAAACATCTGGGTTACGTTCCCGAGCGCGAATCAACTGGTGCGGTTCCCCGAATACCAGGCGCTGGTGTTCGACCCGAGTCCGCAACCGGCTGGGGATGTGATTCCGGCGTTTGCGCCGCTGAACCTGGCTCTGGATCCGCAGGACAATCCGATCATTGCGGAAGGCATCAACCGTGTTTCGTTCTATTACCCGCGCGTCGATTTGCGGAATTCGGCAAACAAGAATCGCCGCCTGATCGCACCGGGTATGGTCGCTCTGGTTTCCCGCGTCTCCGGTACGTTCGGCGACGTCAAGGGAACGGCTCCGGACGATAAGAAGTGGCCGAAAGACATGGGCGACATCGAAGTGCTTGTGGATGAAACGCCCTCGCCTTTGCGTTCGGTTGCGTATGACAAGATCGAGTTCCAGATCCCGACCAGCTTTGACCCTCCGAAGGAGATTGAGCTGGTGGTTCGCCGGAAGTCCAGCGGGCAGATTCTGGGCGCGATCGTGATTCCGACCGAAGTGGCGTCGCCGGGTTTCTATTCGAAGGATGAAAGCGGCGTCGGCCAGGTACTGGCGATCAACGACGACGGTTCGATGAACGAGCCGGGCAATGGAGCGACGCGCGGATCCACCATTCGCCTGTTCGGCACGGGTATCGGTAAGCTGCCGAACATGCCTCCGGACGGCGAGGCGGTTACGGTGGAGACGCCTGCGCCGAGCAAGCCCACGGTGGTGTTCAACTCGCGCGTTCTGTCGGCGAACGACATTAAGTACTGGGGTCTTGCCCCGGGCTTTGTCGGGATGTTCCGTCTGGACGTCGTGGTTCCGCCGACCGCGGCAGTGAACTTCGCGAATCCGGTGGGTATTGAATGGCGCGACTTGTTGAGCCGCGATCCGTTCGCCCCGGGCGTGAACGTCACGGTCTGGGTGAAGTAGAACTCGCAAGAAGCGTTACTGGAAGAGCCGGAGTAGCCTCGTGCTGCTCCGGCTTTTTGCTTTTCTTTGCCGCCTCGAAGTCGAATGGAAATACACCGTTCGAGTTGATGTTGGTGTTTGAGGCAGTGGGACCGCATCAGACTGTCCCCAGTGTCCCTTAATCTGTAACCCATGTGGTTAGAAACTTCTGTTACTCATGTGCCGGAGAGTTTAAGAGACCCGACAGGAGAGACGGTGTAGGGATTTTGCCCTCGAATATGGGTGAAGACCGGCCGCTTATTCCTTAGCGGCGATCCCCAGCGCCCGCATCTTACGGTAGAGGTTGCTCCGCTCAAGACCCAGGGTTTTCGCCGTTCTCGTGATGTTGTTCTTGTGCTCCTCAAGCTTACGTAGGATGTGCTCGCGTTCGACATTCTCGCGAACCTCCTGCAGACTGCCGAAGCGTTCCTGCAGGATACCGTTCGACAGAAGCTGGTGTCCGACAGAAGCTGGTGTCAGACCGATCTGACACCAAAGGAAGAGACCCGACGGGATACCTCGTGGTAGGGTTTCGCCCGCGAATATGGGCGAGGACAGACTGCTTACTCCTTAGCGGCGATCCCCAGCGCCCGCATCTTGCGATAAAGATTGCTCCGCTCAAGACCCAAGGTTTCCGCGGTTCTGGTGATGTTGTTCTTGTGCTCCTCCAGCTTGCGCAGGATGTACTCGCGCTCCGCGTTCTCGCGAACCTCCTGCAGACTGCCGAAGCGTTCCTGCAGGATGCCGTTCGCTTTGCGCTGGAGCGGGATGTGGCGGGCGTCGATGCGATTCTGCGGGTTCAGAATGACGATGCGCTCCATTAAATTGCGAAGTTCGCGGACGTTGCCGGGCCACGAGTAATCCTGCAGGACTTGGTAGGCTTCGGCGGTCAGTTCCTTGGGCTTGCGCCCGTACGCGGCCACGAACTCGCGCAAAAAGTGATCGGCAAGCTGCGGGATGTCTTCCTGGCGTTCGCGCAGCGGCGGGACGTGGAACGGGATCACGTTCAGGCGGTAAAACAGGTCCTCGCGGAAGTTGCCGCGCTCGATCTCCTCTTCCAAATTCTTGTTGGTGGCCGCGATCACACGGACGTCGACGCGAATCGATTCGCTTGCGCCGACCGGTTCCACGCGCTGCTCGTCCAGGGACCGCAGTACCTTGGCCTGCGTCTTGAGGCTCATGTCGCCGACTTCGTCGAGGAAGAGCGTTCCGCCGTCGGCCTTTTGCAGTTTGCCGATCTTGTCTTCGGACGCGCCGGGATACGCGCCTTTGCGATGCCCGAACAACTCGCTTTCGATCAGATCCTCGGGGATGGCCGCGCAGTTGACCTCCACTAGCGCCTCGTCGCGACGCTGCGAGTGCGCGTGGATGGCATGGGCGACCAGTTCCTTGCCCGTGCCGCTTTCGCCGTAAATCAGCACTCGGCCGTTGGTGCCCGCCATCAACGCCAGTTGCTTGCGCAGAGCTTTGATCGGTACGCTTTCGCCGATGATGAACGGCCGCTCCGCTTGGCTGGCGCGAAGACGATCGAGTTCCGCCCGCAGGCGGCGATGTTCGACCGCGTTCTTGACCACCACCAGAACCTTCTCGATCGTCAACGGTTTTTCGAGGAAGTCGAACGCTCCGAGTTTGGTGGCGCGTACCGCTGTTTCGATGTTGCCGTGGCCGGAAATGATGATGACTTCGGGGCGATCGTCAGGAGGCAGTTCCTCAATGCGCTGCAGCGTTTCGAGGCCGTCCATACCGCTGAGCCAGACGTCGAGCAACACGACTTCGTACGGGTTGCGGCCGACCTCGTCGAGCGCTTCCTCGCCGGTCTCGACCGCGGCGCAGGCATAGCCTTCGTCTTCGAGCACGCCTCGCAGCGACTGGCGGATGCCGGGTTCGTCGTCGACGATCAATATGCGCGGATTCTTCATACTGCGGCCACCACGGATTCCTGTTTTTCCGGCGTGACGTGAACGGGGAACTCCGCGATGAAACGCGTGCCCAGAGGCCGGTTGTCTTCGATTCGAATGGTGGT
>JAFDVT010000438.1 GCA_018268875.1 Acidobacteriota bacterium | reverse complement strand
TGGACAGGAACCGGCGGCGCGGTCCTTTGAGATCCATCTGCTGGACCGCCGATCCATCGACGGCAAGCAGACGAGCGGAGACGGCGGGCGTGATGTCCATCGCGCCTTGGACGCCCTGCTGCGATTGCACAAGTTTGACCAGCCCGTCTTTGATATCCGGTGTGATGTCGATGAGAAAGACGTTCGGCATCCCCGGCGGCGCGGAACGGATCAACTGGCTGATCAACTGGTTCTGGACGAGGTAGATGGTGAGGATGAACGTAACGCCGACGCCGAGCGCGACCAACACGGTCTGCGCCTGGTTGCCAGGACGGTACAAGTTCGCGATGCCGTGGCGGAGCGTGCTGGGCAGCGACATCGTGGTGCTGCGGAGGAACGCCCGCAGAAGCTTGAGCAACGCCCAGGCGACGGCGGATAGCACGAGCAGGCTGGCCACGAGTCCGCCGACGAAGAATAAGCCGATGGTGAGGTCCGACAGCCAGGAGGCGATGAGGCCGAGTCCAACGAGGATCGACGCGCCGGCGGCGAGCGCCGCTTTCGATTGAAACCAGCGCTTCCACCAGGGCAGGCTGGGTTCCGCCATGTCGCGACGGAGGATCACGCCGGGGCGAATGGAGCGGATGCGCAGCAGCGGGACGAGCGTAAACAGCAAGGTCGACAGGAGGCCGACGCCCAGCCCCTGCGCGAGCGCGGGCCAACTCCACGTGATGCCCGGTTCGATGTTGAAGTAACGCCGGATGAGCACCGGAAAGATCCACTGGACCGCGACGCCGAACGCGAGTCCAAAGACAGAACCGGCGATGGCGAGCAGGATGGTTTGCACCAGGTAGATCTGCACGATCTGTCCCGAAGTGCCACCCATGGACTTCATGATCGCGATGCCGTCCAGCTTTTGCGCCAGGTGCGACTGCATGGTAGTGGCAACACCGAGCGCGCCAACAAGTAGCGCAATCAGCGACACAAGGCTCAGAAACCGGGTGGCGCGATCCAGGCTGCGCGTGATCGTCGGGTTGGTTTCGCGATAGTCGATCACCAGTCCTTCGGGGAACGTGGTTTTGAGTTCCTGCTTCACGGTTTCGAGGGGAAGGACGGCTTCGGGCTGCGGGAGTTTGAACAGGAAGCGATTGGAGGCGCGGCTGCCGAGGCGAATGAGGCCGGTGCGTTCCAGACCTTCGCGCGACACCATCACGCGAAGGCCGACGTTCATGCTGCCGGACATGCGGTCGGGTTCCGAAAGGATGACGGTGGTGATGATGAAGTCCTGCCCGCCGAGCTTGAGGACGTCGCCACGCTTGGCGTTGAGGCGCACCAGAACGTCCTCGGCAACGCCGATGGAGTTGGCGTCGAGCACAAGACGGGGCGCCGGAGGATCGAGTTTGAGCTTGCCGTAGTACGGATACGCCGACGGGTCGACGGCCTTCACCGAAACCATGAGCGGCTCGGGATGAGCCGCCGTATTGGCCATGGTCAACGTTTCGGTGATGTGCGTGTAGCGGCCGCCGCGCGCTTCCAGGCTTTGCAGGTACTGTTTTTGCGCGTCGTTCGGAAGGCCGAAGATGCGGACCGTAAGATCGGCGGCCATGATCTGGCGGGCCTCGCGCAGCAGGGTGGAACGGAACCCGTCGCTAAATCCACGCACGCCGCTTAGCGCGCCGACACCCACCGCGACGGCGAGCACGACGAAGCCAAACTTGATGGTGGAACTGCGGGTTTCGCGCCAGGCGATGCGCGAGGCGGTCCTCCAGAACGCCATTAGCCGCGGCGCATACCGGATTCGTGGCGCTTCGCGGTCCACTTACCCTTGAGGTACTCGCCCATGTCGAGCGTGCCCTCCATCTGATCGTTCACCACCTTGCCGGAGAACTGGAACTGCAGGGAATCGCCATGGCGTTCGGTGTAGGAACTGTTGAACGTCACGGTGTCGCCGGAGACGGACCCGCCGAGGTCGCGCGTGACGAAGTCGCCACGGTGCGCGCCTTCCACGCGTCCGCCCTTCTGCGTGAGGTACAGATGATGCGTGGATTTGGTGGCAAGGTATTCGATCGAGACATCCCACTGGCCAGTGACGTCGACGGTGGGGGTGACCTGCGGAGCGGGCACGGCGTCGGCGATCTTGGGTGGACTGGTAAGCGTCGCGTAGAGGCGGTCGGCGACGATCTTTTCATCGCCGGTCTGCATCATGTACGGCGTGACGGAGACCGCAGTTTCGCCGTTGCGGCCGCCTTGGGCCGGAATCGCGATGCGAGGTTCGGACGCCATGAAGTAGCGGGACAGCGCCGGGCCGGTGATGGCGATCTTGGCCGGATCCCAGCTGATTTGCAGGCTGGGCGTCTTGTTCGAAAGGCCTTCCGGTTCGCGCAACGTGGTCTTGACGCCGGGCACCGACGCGAGGCGCTTTGAGATGTGATCGAGGCGCGCCATCCAGGTGTTCCATTCGGCTTTGTGGTCACGCTTGAACCACATCTCGACGGCCATCAGCATGCCGATGGCTTCTTCCTTGCCGATCTTGAGCGAACGCGCGAAGCCGTGGTGCGGTGCCGAATGTACCCAGGCGGCCTGGACGAGGTCCTTGCGGCCGAGCAGAAGGCCGGCGGTCTGCGGACCACGTATGCACTTGCCGCCGCTGTAGGCGACGAGGGTCGCGCCGTTTTCGAGATGCACGTTGGGCACGGTGAGGATTTCGGCCGCCGCGTCGACGAGCACGGGTACGTTGTGGGCCTTGGCGGCCTTGCAAATATTGGCGGTGGAGAGTTCGCCCTTTTCTGCCTGCGGACCCGCGTAGATGTAGATCATCGCGGTTCGGGGACCGAACGCTTCTTCGAGTTCCGCCATCGTTCCGGCTTCTACGACCTTGGCGCCGGTGGAGCGAATCGCGGCGTCGTAAACGTTACGCGAGTGCTTGGGGATGATGACTTCGTTCTTGGGAAAGCCGCTGAGATCCGGCATGCGCACGTGCAGATCGGGGTTGCCGCCGGCGATGCAGGCGGAAGTCGCGTGGGTCAAGGCGGCGGAACATCCGCAGGACACCATGCCCCATTCAGCTTTGGTGAGCTCGGCCAGACGCGCGCCGATGCCGTTCATTAATTCGTCCATGTGCACGAAGTGTTGCGAGGCTTCGGCCATGGCCGCGCGAACTTCGGGAAGCATCAGAGAGCCGCTGATGATGGTGAAGGTGCCGCGGGCGTTGACGATGGGTTTGACGCCGATCGATTCGTAGATCGTGGGGCCGAGGGTGAGTCCGGCGGTAGCGGGGGGCGCGGCTTGCGCGGCTTTACGTCCGAACAGGCTGGTCAGGGCAGCGAACGCGCCGCCGTGGAACAGGTCCCGGCGTCCGAAGCGATTTTTCAAACTCTGATACATAAGCGTTTACCGATTCTCTCCTCTGCGGGTTTCCGCGATGGCGTCGCGCTGCAGGGTCGCGGCGGCCGCGGCCGGAACCACGCGCCAATTGCCATCGGACTTTGCGGGCAGCGTTTTGCGCTCCGCGAAATAACGAACGATCAGGTCGCGGATTTCCTCGGACGACCTGTAATACACTTTTGCGCCTTTAAACACTGTGTACCCGGCGCTGCCTCCAGCGCGGTAGTTGTTCACGGCGATTTTTAAGGGCTGGTCGTCTTTGAGAGGCGCGCCCTTGTAGGTCAGGTTCACAATGCGCTGGCCAACGGGCTTGCTCAGGTCGATTTCATAGTCGACGCCTTGCGCCATGTCGAAGTTGAAACCGATGACCTTGGGATTGATCAGCGGACCATGGTCGCACGCCGCGTCGGGACAGGTCTCAAAGAAGCGCGCCGCGTTTTCGAGCGCCTCGCGCACCATTTTGCCGTTGCCTTCGATGCCGTACAAGGTATTGTCATAGACGTACAGCGCGGCAATTTCGCGTACGGTCACAGGGCCTTTGCGAACGGTGACGCGAGGATTGAACGATGCGGCGAACGAGACGTCGGCGTTCGCATAATGCAACTGCGTCTGCTGGATCGCGTCGATGAGCGGCGTGTCCTCGATGCGTGAGAGTTGCGCGCTCATGTCCACGGGCGATTCGGCGACAGGCGAGTTCAGATACTGTTCCGCGGCATCGTGATAGGGCTTTGCGATCTTCAAAATCGCGGGGTCGGGCGCGATGTCCTTGGTGACCGGGATGAGTTTGCTCTTCTTGTCCGTCACCTGCCACTTGCCGGCGGTCTTGACGAGCGAAAAGTCCATGGTTCCGATGGAAATGCCCCAATTTCGGGGCTGCATCACCAGAACATTGCCGACCCAGTGGCCCGCAACGGTGGAATGCGTGTGGCCGAACACGATCGCGTCGATGCCGGGTACGTCGGTGGCGATCTGCTTCACCATGTTCTCGCCACGCAGGTCGCCGTTGTCTTCCAGCCCCGCGTGCGCCGCAACGATAACGATGTCCGGATTGTGCTTGGCCTTGAGGTCGCGGATGGCCGCTTCGGCGGCGTCCTTACCGGGCAGGAAGCGATAGCCTTTGTAGTTCTTGGGCTCTTCCCAGGCGGGAATGCCGGGCGTTGTGATGCCGACGATGCCGATGCGAACGCCATCCACCATCTTGACGATGTACGGCGCAAACGGCTTTTCCGTCGAGCCTGGCATGACTTGCGTGTTTGCCGAAATCCACGGAAATTTCGAAGCATCGCGCGCGGCGTTGAGGTTCTTGAGGCCATAGTTGAACTCGTGATTGCCGACGGCCATGGCGTCGAACTTGAGTTCGTTCATCGAAAGGATGACGGGATCCGCGGCAGTCGCTCGTCCGGCGCGCACGGCGCCCTGGTAGACGGTTTCGAGCGCGGAACCCTGGATGGTGTCGCCGCAATCGACCAGCAAAGAGTTGGGATTTTCGGCGCGGGCGGCGGCGATCAAGGTTGCCGCTTTCGCCAATCCTCGTTCGGCGGCCTTGCCTGTGTAGTAGTCGTACGGGTACAGATAGCCGTGCAGATCGGTGGTGACGATGAGACGGATGTTCGCGGTTTCCTGACCCGGCAAGAGGGCCGCAAAGGCGAAGGCGAGAAGCCAGCAAAGTGGTCGAAACATGCGGGAAAACCGGTATATTCAGTATAATCGCGAATGTGAAGACATTCCTGATCGCCGCTGTAGCGGCGGCCACCGTTGTACAGGCCCAGACCCCGGCGGCGAAAGCCCCGGCACCGGCCACCAAGGCTCCCGCGGCTGCACATAAGCCGGCGGCGGCAAAAGCGCCGGCCACCAAAGCTCCGGCCACAAAAGCTACGGCCACGAAGGCGCCCGCGGCCGTTGCCAGACCCAAGCCCGCGCCAGCGCCCGCGAAGTTCGGCAATTTGATGAGTCCGGGAACGCTGAATGCCCAAGCGCCCGAGTCCTATAAAGTGAAGTTCACAACGCCAAAGGGCGACATTTTGATCCAGGTGACGCGCGCCTGGTCGCCGCTCGGAGCGGACCGTTTCTACAATCTGGTTCGCGCGGGCTTCTATAACGATGCCCACTTTTTCCGGATCGTACCGGGCTTTGTGACGCAGTTCGGCATCCATTCGAACCCCCAGATTTCGAAAGTATGGCGCGCGGCGAACCTGCCCGACGACCCGGTTCGCGAAAGCAACAAGCGCGGCACGCTGTCGTTTGCGACGGCGGGTCCGAACACGCGCACGACGCAGATCTTCATCAACCTCGCCGACAATGGACGTCTGGACGGTATGGGCTTTTCGCCGTTCGGTTCCGTGGTCGAAGGCATGGACGTGGTGGACAAGCTGTATGCGGGTTACGGCGAGCAAGCGCAACAAGGCATGATTCAGGAACAGGGCGGCGCCTACCTGAAGAAAGAGTTCCCGATGATGGACCGCATCATCGCGTCGGTGATCGCGGACCCGGCTGGCGGTGGTGCGACGCCGGCGCCTGCGAAGCCCGCCGCCGTAAAGCCGGCCGCGGTAAAGCCGAAGCCTGCCCCGGTGAAGCCGGCGGCCGCGCCTGCGACCAAAGCTCCGGCCCACGCTCCCGCGACCAAGAAGTAGTTTTCTACAATTGGGGGTTGGTGCTTCCGCCTGCCCCCAAACCCATTCCCACCCGCAACCGTACCGGTTGGAGTTCCAATCAGTTGAATGAAGTGAGCGAGATGTTCGTGGACTTTTGCGCGTCCACGAGCCTCGCGCTGCCCGTGCTGGACATCGGCGCGGCGTATGGAGTCGCGTCGATTCCCGCGCTGTCCGCTGGCGCTACCGTGATCGCGAACGATTCCGAGATGGGACATTTGCGGATCCTCAAAGACAACACGCCGGACGAGCATCGCAAAAGGCTTGTGCTTCTGGGCGGCAAGTTCCCACGGCATGTCCATCTGGGCGAGGAAAGTCTGGCGGCTGTGCATGCGTCGAACGTGCTGCACTTCTTAACCGGCCCCCAACTGGCCAATGGCGCGGCGAGCATCGCCCATTGGCTGTGCGTGGGCGGCAAGGTCTTTATCCAGGCGTCGACCCCGTGGCAAAAACCTTTCGAATCGTTCCTGCCGGAGTTCGAACGCCGCACGGCGGCGGGCGAGGAATGGCCCGGGTGGATCGACGATGCGCACCAGCGGTTCGACCATCCGAAGATCTCGCAGATACCTGCTGCGATCCACCTGCTGGACGCCGATACACTCTCGAAGACGTTTGCGGCCGCGGGCCTGGAGATCGAGCGATGCTGGCTGTACAGCCGTCGCGACCTGGCCAAGGGGATGCGTCTCGACGGGCGCGAGAGCCTGGGGCTGATCGCGGCGAAACGAACGCCGTTACACTGATTAGCGATGAGCAATCGCCGCCTGCGACTTTCGGCATTCGGATTGGCCGTACTGGGAGTTGTTGGCGCGTTTTTTAGCCCGGTCAGCAAATGGGCCGAGGAACTGTTCGGCAAGATCCCCGAGGACTCCAAAGGCTTCGCGCTGTTGGCCTTGGTGTTGGCGATCGCCAGCGTCATTTATTTCGTCTCGCTCTGGGAAAAGCGGCGCGATCAGCTCGACGAGGATCGCAATCGCACACCTGAGCCGGGTGTGCGGCACATACTGATCGCGCTGATTCTGAAGTCCATTCAACAGGGGTTTGATCGCGGACTATACGGGCGCGCGAAACGGGAGTTTCGGCTCACATCGCATCCATTGCGCATCACCGGGCCGGCGGGTGTGGCGATCCAGGTTCCGATCGACCAGTACTATCGCAGCGTCAGCGGACCGTTGTTCATCATCGGCGAGCCCGGCGTGGGCAAGAGCACGCTGTTGAATGAGCTGGTGACGGTTTTGATGCCGGCGGACCGGGACGAGCATAGTCCCGTGGTGGTGCCGTTTGAGCTGAATCTGTGGCGTCCCGGGAAGGAGCCGCTGGAAGAATGGATTTCCGAGGATCTATACCGCCGATTTCAGATCGCGCGCCGAGCCTCCGCCCGTTGGCTGGAGAATCATTCGATCCTGCCAATGTTCGACGGACTGGATGAGGTACCGTCGTCAACACGCCGCGCGGCGCTCAAAGAAATCGCAAGGTTTATTAGCAACCATCCTCACTGTAAGACCGTAGTAACGTGCCGGCGGACAGAATACAACGAACTGTGTGAATTCACTTCCTGTTTTGAGTTGGTCGAGATTGAGCCATTAACACCGGACGAGGTAGCGATTTATTTGAATCGACATCCCGAACATTTCGCTCATCTTTCCGCCGCGTTGACAAACGACCCACGATTGCGGGATTTGCTCACGACGCCTTTACTCTTGTGGGTCGCCGCGTTCGCTTTCGAAGATACACCCGCGCTCTTAACAACCGGTCAAAACGGATCCCCGATCTCCATTCTTTTCGATCGCTATGTTCAGGCGATGCTGCAACGCGAAGATGAAAAGCGCGGCCGAACCAAAGAGCCTGGATATGGGCTAACGGAGACCAATCTATGGCTCGCCGGGGTTGCGAAGGGCATGCAGAATGCGGGGCGATTGTCCTTCCAAATGGAGGATTTGTCGCCGTCGTTTCTGCCGCCTTCCAGTCAATCGAGCGGGCGCGCTGCTGTGTGGCTGTCGCAAATGATCCTGTATGTGAGCGCGTGGATGTTACTGGTCCGCTTTCTGTTTCCTTTTCTGTATGGAAATGAAACCCCGATCGGATGGATATGGTTTTGGGTTTTTGTCATATCCTTTTTAATCTCATGTACGGATTCGAATCGCCCGGTTGATCAACTGCGATATCACCTGAAAGCGAGTGTTGTGGGGGTGGCCATCATCGGATTGTTATTCGCCGCCATGGCATTCTATCTCTGGACCTGGATGGAAGCCGCCTCGTTCTTTGCCGGCGTCATGGTATTCGGTTTGGCGCTGGAGGGAATCGAGCGCGTATCGATCCTGGAAAGAACGTCCGTGTATCAGGGCTTTTTCCGGTCCGCACAGTACAGCGCAACGATTCTCGCCGTCGCTGTCAGTCTGTTCGTGGTGTTTGCCGAAGCCGCCGATCAGGTTGGCGTGCGAGCCGTGCTTGCGGCGTACGTTTTACAATTCTCCGCCATGGGTACGCTTGTTGCCGCCAGACTCTACGGCGGGGGATTTGTCGTCGACCATGTGTTGGTGCGCCTTCTGCTTTGGAGAAACAGAATCCTCCCGTTGCGCGGCACGACTTTCTTAAACTTCGCAGTTGATCGAGTGATCATGACGCGGCAGGGCGCGTCGTACCGATTCATCCATCGCATGCTGCAAGAGCATTTGGCCAGCAAGTCCGTCTAGGAACGTTTGCGAATGATTGCCGCTACGTCTTCGGCGTATTCCGGCGTCGTGAGGACGCCGCTGCCTCCGAGGTGCTTCCAGGTTTCGGCGTTGCGGGGCGCGGATTCTAGCGGCAGCCACCATTGCACTTCGTAATCGCCTGCCGGAAGATCGACGATCAGCCTTGTCGTCAGCTTGCGGCTCCACACGCCGTAACCGGGCTTGTAACCAGGGAAGGCCTTGCCGGTATGGGCGTAGATCGCCCATGTGGATTTGCCGTTCGATAACGCGCGGCTGCTGACGATTTCCGATCGCTCGTTGCCGGCCAGCAGCTTTTCGTCGGGCTTCATTTCCAGGAGCGGAAGGGCGTCGAAGAACTGCCGCAGAAGCCTTAATTGCTTACGCAGGTTGGCGGTGCCTCCGCCGGGTTGCGTCGCCGGATAGACGTAGCTGCCGTCCTCGTGGCCGACGGTGAACGAATAGTCGAGGTTGTTGTAAAGAGCGCCGCCGGCCAGCAGAAAATCCCAGGCCTGGATGCGGTAGGTCGCGTCCAATGCCCCGTCGAAGCCGGTTTCATTGAGGCCGATTGGCTTGTTGAGGTTCCAGTTCATGGCCACGGCGCGGGGCGGGCGGGCGTAATGAAAGTTGAACAGACTGATGTTCGGATCGGGGTCTTTGATCTCCGCTGCGCCGTTCGCGATGTTGCGCGAGATCATGTGGCGCTTGCCGTCCGCTTCGGCGACGACGGCCGCGATGCGGCGCTGCCAGGCTTCGGTGATGCCGTGGAAGTAGGGTTCGTTGCAGACCTCGTAATAGATGTTGTCGAAGTCCTTGAGTTCGGCGACGAGCTTGCGAACGAAGCGTTCCTGGATCTCGGTTTGCGCGGGATGCTTTAAGGCCAGCACTTCATCGCTCTTGACGTCCGGCGAGTAGGTCGGGCTGATTTTCCAGTGGTTTTCGTTGTAATAGCTGGTGAACAACGTGACTTCGACGATGATGCCTTTTGTTCCGGCATAACGCACGAAGTCGCGCCAGCGTTCGAAATAGGCGGGGTTCCACTTGGTCAGGTCCTTGCCTGCAAAGGGATGGATGAAGTCCGCGTCGCGGGGCGCGAGCGTGTTGCCCGAAATCTCGAACGATTCGCCGGGGACCTCGCGGTACATGCCGGTGAACGTTCGCGTGAGATTGAGGTTGTTGGCGGCGAGCGTGTCGAGGTACTTGCGGTAATCGAACGCGCCGTTCAGCACCGCGCCATAATGCTCGCCCGAGGTGATGAGCACGGTGGGCTTGCCGCGAAACAGGAAGTAGTGCGGATTCGCAGGGTGGGGCTGAATCGGCATGTCCGCGGCGAAAAGAGTCATCACCGCGGACAGGAACAGCACGAGCTTCATGACCCGGCCGGGCGGTTTTGAATCGACTTGTCGTGCGACGGCGCGAGGTCCGCGGGACGCTGGCGTCCGTCGTAGGTGGGAATCGAAAAGTGCGACATCACGTAGTTGATCTTGTCGAAGGGGTTGTAATCCTTGCGAGCGGTGAACGGACGGTCGAGCACTTTGACGCCTCGCACCGTGCTGGTTTCGACGGGACGCCAGCCCTGGTCGCTTTGGGCGCCCGCGCGGGAGACCTGGAAGTACAGATAATTGCGGCGCTTCTTGTTCGAGGTGTAGATCATGTACGGCTCGACGGTTACGAAGTCGTTATTCCGCAGATCGAGTTCCACGAGCACGCCCTTTTTTGCGCCTTCCATGAATGCCTGTTCGTCGTTCATTTGTTCCTCCGACTCAACATTATACTGAGAGCGGATGAACTTCAGAACCTTGGCGGTAGTGGCCTTACTGGCCGGCGCGGCGCATGCGAAGATCCTGTTTCGAGCGGGGTTTGAGACCGGCGACTTGAGCGAGTGGGAGAACACAGGTACGCGCGGGCGGAACGCGACGCCCCGCAACGTGCAGGCGACCACCGAAACGGCCAAGGTCGGCAAGTATTCGGCCAGAGTCACCATCCATCCCGACGATGTGTACAACGAACGGCAGTTGCGCGCGCAGATTGGCGGACCTCGCGTGACGGTGGAAGAGGGGTCGGACACGTACCTGTCGTTTTATTTGTATATGGCCGAAGCGCCGAAGGATCGCGACAATTTCTTTTACTGGGAGGGCAATCCCCCGCCCCGCTACAACAACGTCATGACGTGGTGGGTGGAACCGGGCGAAGGATCATCAACGCGCATCCGTTACGGCACCGGGAACCTGGGCCGCAACGGTACGGAATGGGACGGCGAGTTTACGACCGGCAAGTGGCATCATCTGGCGATGCACATTCACTGGTCCGAAGATCCCGAAAAGGGCAATACCAAGCTGTGGTTCGACGGCGCGGTGGTGTTGGACAAAAAGCTGAAGACCAAGGGCGCGGAGTCCGTGTACTTCTGCCAGCCTGGCATTCACCGGAGTCCGCACACACAGTCGGTGGATACGATTTACTTCGATGAGTTCGTGATGGCGGACACCTTGGAAGAAGTTCTCTTGCCGGCGGGACGGACCAAGTAGCCCAGGATCGCGAGGCTTAGCAAGGCCTCGCCGGGTTCAGGAACGTGGACGGAACGCGCAAACACCATGGTGGTGGTTGTGAAGGCGTTTGGAATTGCGTCGTACTGTTTGTTGACGCCGACAGCGGAATAGATGCCGGGGTCCATCGCGAAGTCGCCGGAGAGCAGTTGCGGCTTGTTAGCTTCACCGGCAAACAGCGACGGTCCACCCAGCGACAGATTGAGATGGTCGAAGCCGTTGTAGAGGCGCGCAAAGAGGCCTCCGCCCATCGCATCCGAGTAAAAGCCGATCTCCGCGGCGGGAATGATGAAGGTGTTCACGCCGGTGCTGAATAACGCCTGCGTGGCCATCGAAAACGCCGAGGCATTGATGCTGGGGCCGGGCGCCGACGGGTGTTGCGGGAGGCTGAAGCTGAGCGTGAATGCGGCGTTGGGATCGGTGATCGAAGTGGCCGCGACGGACGCTGGTAGAACGCCCTTGATTGTATAGGCGATGTTGTCGGCCAAGCCATGCGCCTGCGCGGCCAGAAACAGCAGAAGCGGCAATAGAAATTTCATGTTGGGATCAGTGTGACGGGCCAAGACGATGGCTCCAATCGCACGGAAGTACCGGAGCAAGTCTCCCCAAAGAACCGGGGGAATAGCCAGACTTGATATCATGCCTGCGTATGCATTCGCGCAGCATTCTCAGTAGCGGCACGCGGCGGGACCTGTTTCGTCTCGCCCCCGTAATCGCCGCGCCGTTTCTGAATCTCGGACGCGCTTCGGCAGCGGCCAAGATCGATTCCAAGATCAATGGCGTCATGATTGGCGCCCAATCCTACAGCTTCCGCGACCGCGGATTCGATGAAATGATCCAGGCCATGTCCACGGTTGGACTTGGATACTGCGAACTGTGGTCCGGCCACATCGAACCCAAGGGCGATCAGAAGGTGAAGGAAGAATGGCGTAAGAATCCGCCATGGGGCGAGTTCCCGAAGTTCCGCAAGAAGTTCGATGACGCGGGCATCAACCTGTACGCCGTGAACATCAGCTTCCGCGACAACTGGTCCGACCTCGAAATCGAAAACGGCATCAAGATGGCGAAGGCGCTGGGGATCGACAAGATCACCGCGTCGTCCAACGTTTCGACGGCGGCCCGCGTGGATCCGTTCGCCAAGAAGCATAAGGTGTATGTCGGGATGCACAATCATTCCAACATCCGCCCCAACGAGTTCGCGACGCCGGAAAACTTCGAAGAAGCGATGAAGGGCAAGTCGAAGTACATCCGCGTGAATCTGGACATCGGTCACTTCACGGCGGCGAACTTCGACGCGGTGGATTACATCACCAAGAACCATTCCAAGATCATCACGCTGCACTTGAAGGATCGCGGACGGAACCAGGGCGCGAACGTGGAGTTCGGCAAGGGGCAGACGCCGATCAAAGACGTGCTGTTGCTGCTGAAGGAGAAGAAGTACAAGATTCCCGCCAACATCGAGTACGAATATCGCGGGGCCGATACAGTGGCCGAAGTTAAGAAGAGCTTCGAGTACTGTAAGTCTCTGCTCGCGTAGTTTTGATGGCTGCGGCTTCTTCGCTGGTGAGGAAGCCGCAGTTCACCGCCCGTTCGAAGTACACCTCATACCCCAGGGCCGTTGCCGCGTCGTCGAATGCGGTTCCCAAGGCCGTCGCCTGTTCCTTCTGCTTCAAAAAATTCTGTAACCGTGCCGTGGTGTGTTCGATGCTCGATGCGAACACGTCGTAAATCGCCGCGTACCTTGCGGGAAGCTGCGCGGGATGGAGGTCCCAGCTTTGGTGGAACCCATGCTGGATGGACCGCCGGATGTTGCGCATGTGCTTGGTCCACGCGTCGTGGATGAGCGTCGGGTCCGAACCGAGCGGCAGGGTCTTTGTGGGACCATCCGCCAACGTCACGCCCGTGCCTGCGAAGGCGATCAACATCTGGTGGCGGGCCGTGTCGCAAATGGGATGATGCAGGTCCTGATCGACGGAGAGAATGCCGCAGACGGAGTTGAAGTCGTAGGGGCCGAAGTGCGCGGCGCGAAGCTTGCCATCGGCGGCGGCGATGAGGTCCCGCAGACGAGGCAGGATCGCGGTGGTTTCGACCATGGCCTCAATCGCGACACCGTGGGGCAGCATGCGGGCGAGGTCCGCCACTTCGTCCGGCGATTCGATCTTCGGCAGCGTGACGGCGAAGTTGGCGGGGATGCGGTGGAGGTTGTCGAGGAACAGCTTTAGCGTCCGTTCGGCGCGGTCGCGAAGGGCGAAGGAACGGATGCGAATGCCCAGGAACGGCGGCAGCACTTCGGCGGCGTTGACATTGCGCGCGGCCTCGACGGCGTGGCGGTCTTCCTCGTCGTTCGAACGCTGGCCGTAGCCGTCTTCAAAGTCGATGCGCAGGTCCTCGATGGGCTCGGTGGCGAGCTTGCGTTCGACGAGGTGCGGCGTGGAACCGATGGGGCCGAAGTCGCGCCAGGCTTTTCGCGCAAGGCC
>JAFDVT010000437.1 GCA_018268875.1 Acidobacteriota bacterium | reverse complement strand
TAGAGCCCTTTTTGAACGTCCGGCTGCGCGTCCCACAGGGCCTTCAACCAGCCGCCGGCCGCGAGCGCCGTTTCCAGCTTGCCCGACCACAAACACGCGAGGCCAGCCATGCTTGTCGTCATCACTTCTTCGACATCGCGCGCTTCGCCAGCATAAAAACCACCCGAGTACGGATTGTGAAACGTCTCGATAAAGTCCCGCAAGCGGTATGCGAGGCCGAAGCGGCCCTGCTGCATCGCCGCGCAGCAAATCCAGGCGTGCGGATAGGTCCGGTAGATCGAATACCAGGGCACGCCAGCGCCGTTCAGGTCGCCATCCGGCTTCAGAAAATCGCGCTCGATGCAGCGCAAAACGGCCTCCGCCTCGCGAACCATGCCGTTTGCCTGAAACGCGGCCGCAGTCTTGTAATAGGCCCGCAGGTCCGAGCCGCCTTTCATCACGCCAAGTTCCGGGTCCAGCAGCGCGCGCAACCAGTTGGCCGCGCGGCCCGCCGATGTCCAAGCCAGTTCGTTCATGGACCTTCATTTTAGCGACCCGTGTGGTACGGTTAGAGACTTCGTGAATCTTTCGCTCGCATGGCGTACCGTCGCGCTGCTGGCCTGCGCCGCCGCGCTGAACTACGCGGACCGCACCTCGATTTCATCGGTGTTCCCGCTGCTTCGTCGCGACCTCGGTCTCACCGACAAGGATCTTGGCGCCGTGGGTTCGTATTTCCTATGGGCCTACGCGTTCGCCTCGCCGTTTGCGGGCTATCTCGCCGACCGCCTGCCACGCGGACGCCTGGTTGCCGCCAGTTTATTCGCCTGGAGTCTCGTCACATTGTGGACCTCGTTCGCCGGGTCGTTGCGCGAATTGCTAGCCAGCCGCATCCTGCTGGGCGTTGCCGAATGCGCGTACCTGCCGGCCGCCGTGGCGCTGATTGCCGATCATCATCCGTCGTCGTCCAGAGGCCGCGCGATGGCGCTGCATCTGATGGGCTTGAACGCGGGTCTGGTCGGCGGAGGAACCCTCGCCGGCTTTCTGGGGGAAACGCACGGTTGGCGTTTCGGCTTGCAGATTCTGGCGGCGGCAGGCGTCGTGTTGTCGGGCATCTGCGCGCTGTTCCTGCGGGAAGGCCCGGGCCGGCAAGCCGCAACAGCACGCGTAGCCGCCGAACCGCTGGGCGCACAGTTGCGATCCGTGTTGTCGAACGTTCCTTACTTGTACCTCGCGGTGCAGGCGGCGCTCGTCTCGATCGGAACGTGGATGTTCTTCAACTGGATGCCGCTGTACTTTCGCGAATCCTTTGGACTGAGCCTGGGCATCGCCGGATTTTCGGGTACGGCGACGCTGCAGCTTTCGGCTGTGCTGGGCGCGCTTGTGGGCGGCTTTGTTTCCGACCGCGTATCGGTTGGCGACCCGGCGCGGGGCCGCTTGCGAGTGATGATGATCTGCTATCTATTCTGCGCGCCTTGCCTGCTGATGTTCCTGGTTCCAGGAGCGGGATTCGCCGCCATCAGCGCGGCCGTCGTGGTTTTTTCGCTGATGCGGGCGATGGCCACGGCAAACGAAACACCCGTCATGTGCGACCTGATCCCGGCGGAAAATCGATCGACGGCGCAGGCGTTCATGAACATGGCCAACACCATCGCTGGCGGCATTGGCGTCTACGTCGCGGGATCGTTCAAAGAAGACTACGGGCTGAGCGCGATCTTTGCCGGGGTCAGCGCGGTGATGCTGGTGGCGACGTTCTTCGTTTTACTGGCATCCCGGCAACGGCGGGCGTAGTTTGCAATAATATTGGTTAGTCCAATACTGTAACGTTAACTGCGAGCCTTATGCGCGTCACGTATTTTTTCGTTCTCCTGCTTTTCCCCGCCGCCCTGATGGCGCAACACAGCAACGACGTCGAATTTTTCGAAAAGAAGATACGTCCGCTCTTCGAAAAGAACTGCGCCGTTTGTCACAACGCCAAGATGAAAGCGGGCGGCTTTGACCTGACCTCCGTCGACGGGATTGCCGGCGGTGGCCTGTTCGAAAAAGGCAAGCCGGAGGCGAGCCTGCTGATGAAGGCCGTCAATTATGAGGACCGCATCAAGATGCCGCCCAGCGGCAAGCTTCCGGCCGACGCGCTGCAGGACCTGAAGACATGGATCGCGGCCGGCGCTCCGATGCCCGAAGCGAAAGGCGCGCAGGCGGCAACAGCATCGAGCGGCACGCGCAAGCATGGCCGCGGCGTGACGGCCGAGGAGAGGGCCTTCTGGTCGTTCCAGCCGATGGGCAAGCCGGTTCCGCCCGCGGTTCGCGACAGCGCCTGGGTGCGAACTCCGGTCGATAACTTTATCCTCGCGAAGCTCGAGCAAAAGGGCATCGAGCCCGCGAAACCCGCCGATAAAGCCACGTTGCTACGCCGTGTGACGTTCAACCTCACCGGTCTGCCGCCCACCGAACAGGAACTTCGAGACTTCCTGGCCGACACCTCGCCCAACGCTCTGGAAAAGGTCGTGGACCGCCTGCTGGCCTCGCCTCGTTACGGCGAACAGTGGGGCCGCCATTGGCTGGACGTCGCGCGCTATGCGGACTCCACCGGCAACGACGAAGATCATCGCTATCCGTACGCGTACCGCTATCGCGACTATGTGATCGACGCCATGAACCAGGACCTGCCGTTCGATCGCTTCCTGCAGGAACAGATCGCCGGCGACCTCATGCCCGCCCCCGACGGACAGAAGCTCAATACACGGGGCATCGTGGCCACAGGCTTTCTGGCGCTTGGCGCAAAGGCCGTCGCGCAGCAGGACAAAAAGAAGATGCTCGTCGACATTTACGACGAACAGATCGACACCGTGTCCAAAGGCGTCCTCGGTTTGACGCTGACCTGCGCCCGCTGCCACGACCATAAGTTCGACCCGCTGCAGACCCGCGATTACTACTCGTGGATGACCATCTTTGCCGCCACCAAGAATTTCCGGAACCCGGATACGCACGTCAGCGGACTGCTGTACACGCCGCTGGTTCCCAAGGAAGACTACGACCGGTATCTGGAATCCAAAAAGATCAGCGATGCCAAGCGCAACGAGATCGCCAATGCCGTCGAACTGCAGACGATCGCGTATACGGCGCAAGTCGGGCAATCGGTCGCCAAATACATGCTGGCGGCTCGCCAGGTAATGGCCGGCAACCCTGCAGCAGGCAAGTCTCTACATGCGCCTTTGCTCGAAAAAT
>JAFDVT010000436.1 GCA_018268875.1 Acidobacteriota bacterium | reverse complement strand
TAATGTTTCGATCCAAATGATAGAATTCGCACGTGGTACGCCTTGTCTTGCTCGTTTTGGTGGCGGTTTGCGGCCTTTCCGCGGACGATCGCTGGGACGCCGCGAGATACCGGATTGAGGCCGCCCCGTTCTGTACCTGCGGCTTTCAAGGCGAGGCGGGTCCGGACATCACAGGGACTTGGGCGCTTGCAGCCGAAGGCGGTCGGACGTTGCGTGTGCGGCGAACCGGCGACGACACGGTCGCGGATCTGAAACTGCCCGGCGGCGAGCGGGTACAGCATCTGATGGGACGATTCGACGGCTTGTCGTTCGCCTTGGCGG
Organism: Acidobacteriota bacterium; assembly: GCA_018268875.1. GTDB lineage: Bacteria > Acidobacteriota > Terriglobia > Bryobacterales > Bryobacteraceae > F-183. The sequence goes on along the minus strand of JAFDVT010000436.1, from coordinate 4,127 downwards.
CGTTTGACGGCCGGCGCGGCGTGCTACTGGACGCGGAGCCTGAGAAAGACACCCTGAAGATCACGCTGCAATTCCCGGGCAGCCCCGCGACCAGGTTCACGGCCACGAAACGGAAATAGCGAATGGCAAAATTTCGATCACCGACCGCCTTGGCGTGGAACTGATCACGGCGGACACGCTGCCCGGTTCCGGCATTGCGAAGTATTTTCGAGCCGACGTCGCCAGGTTTTACGCTGGCGCGGAACTCGCGAACGCCTTGGCGACACCGCTGGCGGAGCTGAAAAAGTCGCCCATCGGCTTGGCCATGAACTTCGCCGACGAAGGCGTGTTCGGCACCTCGGGCGTCGACTGGAAGTTCGGCGCGGGGGCGCGGGTCAGCGTCGTTCCTTCCGGCGGCGCGACGCTGGCGGTCGTGTTTTCGCCGTCGCTGAGCGCGGGCAGCGGATTCCGCCCCGCAAGCGGTTTGAAGTTCGGATTTGCGGCGGGTGGCACGGTGGAATTTCGGGCGTCGCGCGAGTTCGCCAATCCGGCCAAGACGCGGTTGAAGGACGCGTTGCGCGGGCTTCTCGCTTCGGGCGTGGTGCCGGGCAATGTTCTGGACGTGCAGGCGATGCCGGTGGGCGACGCGGCGGCGGTGGCCGGTTCGGGGAACCTGAAGCTGTCGGCAAAATTCGATGTCGCGCGGGCGGTCAACCCGCTTGCGGTTCCCGGCATGGCGCTGGGCGATTTTGCGAAGCTCGAACTCAATGCCGGCGCAAGCGTCAGCCTTGGAGCTTCGGTCAGCCTGCGAGGTTCGTACGAGATCGAGGTCCGCAAGACCGGTCCGTCGACGGTCGAAATCGCGTACCGGAAAATGGCGGGGTCGCAATTTCAGTTCGACGTTCGCGCCGCGGTGGGAACGTCGCTCGACGTGCTGGGCACCGATGTCCTGCCGAAACTGCTGGGCTTCTTTTCGCGGGACCCCGAAGCGGAAGGCCTCGCCGCGCTGCCCGAGGCCCAGCGGACCGACATCGCGTCCGCCGTCGCCGCCAGCGTCAACCGCACCCTGGAACTGTCGGTCGCGGCAAGCTTTGCCAGCGCATCGGAAACCAGCAGTCTGTTTGCCTATGCGTTCGACCTGGACCGTCTGGACGCCTCCGGTGTCGCCGCGCTGAACGCCGCGCTACAGGCCGATCTGTCGCCGCTGACGGGCGCGTTTTCGACCGCGTTGCCGCAAGGTGTACGACTGCTGCGGTCGGCGTTCGAAGAGATCCAGAAACGGTCCGTACAGTGGAAGCTGAACCTTCTGGGCATCGTCAACGTCACGCGATTGAGCGAACTGATCCGAAGCGGCAAAGTGCTGTTCGACGCCCAGAGCGGGGAACTGGTGATCACCGATTCGGCCACCGCCAAACGCATCGCGGTGACAGCCATGCCGCTGAGCGTCGATTCGCAAAAAGTACGTCATTTGCTGCTGCAGTCCATGATGGTGACGGCCGCCTATCGCGCATCGGGCGCCGCGCCTGTGTCGGGCAGCCTGAGCGGATCGATCCGCTATTTCGAACAGACCGCCAACGCCAACGCGGTCACGGTCGCCGACTATCTGGACAACCTGATGGGCTGCGGTCTGATCGACGCGCCGGAAAAGGCCAGGTTCCTGAACGCCGGATTCGCGGCGGGGCGCGCCAGCGTGCTCCTTGAAGCCTCGTTCGCCGACGCGCACTTCCGGGCGATGTTCCTGGATGCGTCGGGCAAAGCTCGGCGCGAAGAGGAGTACGACACCATCGGCCGCGACGCCATCGCCGCGATCATTCAGCCGGGCGAGGCCGACGAGTTCCGCCGCCTGCCGATGCTGACCGCCGACGCGAAGTCCAACACACTGTGGCGCAAGATGACCGAAGGCGGCCAAACGCAGATCGCGAGCCTGGTCCCCAAGGCGTACAACAGCGGCACGTACCTGCAGATGTACATCGGCGATTATTCGATCATCCGCTGGTGGGCGAGGTCGATGCGCCAGGCGGCGCGGCAGGTGGAAAAGATGGACGGGTATCTGTCCACGCTCGCGGACCGGTCCGCCGAAGCCTTGGCAAACGACAAGGAGTTCGCCAAACGCCGCCGCGAGATGAGCGAGGCTCTGGCGGACGTAGCCAACGGTTCGCTGCCGGATTTTCTGGACGCCTGGGGCGTGGTGGCGCTGTATGCGGCGGCGGGAAAAACGGCGGAATCAATACGCGGCATCGTAACGACGGCCGGCGGCGGCGGATTGCTGGTTCGCCAAAAACCCCAGGACGCCTAACGTGCCTGCCGGGCGCGTTTTTCCTCGCGAGTGAGAGGAATGTCGTGCCGGTCACGAAGCATCGCTTTGGCGCGGCGCTCGTGTTCGGAAGCCGGTTCGACGCCGTCGCGCAGCAGCCACGTCCAGTATTGTTCCGGTTCGATGTGGATCGCCCGGAATTTTGCAATCTGCACAACGAAAGCGGTTACGGCAAGCTTTTTGGCTTGGCATTCGAGGATCGCCTGCCCGGCGGCTTCCATCACGGAATCGGCTTTAATATTGCGGATTGTAATATTGCAAATTGCGATATTGCAGCGGCCGTGGTGGGACAATTCCCAGTCGTGAACCTGCGCCAGCGAGTGGTCGTAACAGGGCAGTTTGCCGTTGTGGACCGCCGCTCCGTGTTCAAACGAGGGCTTGCCGCCGGGGATCACGCGGACGCGGCGTTTCGGATCCGGAGGCTGTTCGCAACGATTCCGCGCGATCGACGCCGCATGCATCGAACTCCGGGCTTTGACCGCGAACTCGAGTACGCCGCCCGCCAAAACCGGCAAAAGTACCAGACAACTGCGTTCCGGCATGGGGCAATGATACCGCAAACGGCGAACAAATGGCGAACATGGTCAAAATGTTCGCAGGGTTATTTTTTCCACTGCCTCGAGTAGGTTCTTCCCCCACACTTCGCGCATGTTTTGACATTGCGCTCCATCAGTTCACCGCAACGGGTGCACTTTCTTTTCTTTCGCGGGGCGACAAGAGTGGCGACCAGGCCGACCGGGCCCAGCGCTAAACTACACAAGCTCCAACCTTTAAAGAACCCGTACCGGGAACGTGAGAGGCAAAAGGCGACGGAACCTGCGATCAACCAAAAAACGACAAGGAGAACGGTCATCACGTACAACCGGGTATGTCGCACGTTGGTGGCCAGTAGGGAAAGGAGGAAAAAGGGGGAGTTTTGGTAGCCCCTGCAGGACTCGAACCTGCTACCCCCGACTTAGAAGGTCGGTGCTCTATCCAGATGAGCTAAGGGGCCCCCAGATTTCATTCTAGAATATGTCGTAATGCCGCTACTGACTGCCAGTTTGCTCATTGCCGCTTCGAGCGTCGCCGCACAGGATTCCACCGCCGACGGTTTTTTGGAGTGGATGGATAAGATCGCCCAAAAACAATTGGACCAGCGCGACGCGAAAATCAACGCGATCCACAACGCCAACGAAGCTCGCGCGAGGCAGAAACAGACGCGCGAAAAGATCCTGCAATTGATCGGCGGACTGCCGGACTATGCGGGTCCGCTGAAAGCCCAGACGCACGGCGCCGCGCTCGACGGCGGCGACTACACCATCGAACGCGTGACCTTCGAGAGCCTGCCGGACTTTCTGGTTACGGCCAATCTCTTTCTGCCGAAAAAGGCGGGCAAGCATCCGGCGATCCTGTTCCCGCTGGGCCATTGGGACCAGGGCAAGCCGGCCGCGCAGCACATGGCGGCGAACCTCGCATCCAAAGGCTTTGTGGTGTTGACGTACGATCCGATCGGGCAGGGCGAACGGCAACAGGCGTTCGACACCCGTGCCAACCGGTCCTTGATAGGCGGCGGCACGGAACAGCATTTTATGGCCGGCGCCAATGCGATCCTCATCGGGCAGAGCTTTGCGCGTTACCGGATCTGGGACGCCAAGCGCGGGATCGACTACCTGACGAGCCGCGCGGAAGTGGACGGCGAACGCATCGGCGTCACCGGGTGCAGCGGCGGAGGCACCGTTACCACCTATATATCCGCGCTCGATCCTCGCGTCAAAGTTTCGGCGCCGGCCTGCTACATGAATTCGTTCCGGCTGGTGTTTTCGGGCCCGGTCGGGGATTCCGAACAAAGCCC
>JAFDVT010000435.1 GCA_018268875.1 Acidobacteriota bacterium | reverse complement strand
GCGTCGTTGGGACCTCGCGAATCGCGCCACGAAATCGTTCGGCTGGAACAGGCCGCGCCCCGGATACATGCGAACGAAGGCCGCACGGCGATCGTGTTCGGCAGCGAGAAATCGGGCTTGTCCAACGACGATTTGGCCCACTGCCATTGGCTGATGACGATTCCGTCCGATCCCGACGAGCATGGATCGATGAACCTCGGGCAGGCGGTGGCCGTGTGCTTTTACGAGATCGCCGGGCGTGGCCGAGCGATCCCGAAGTTGGACGATCGAACCCCGCCCGCGAGGTCGCTGCCTGCCGATGGGGAAGCCGAAGATCGACTGACGCAGTTGTTGACCGAGGCTCTGACGAAGTCCGGTTATGTCCACGAACGGACGCTTGAAGGTGACCTGCACAAGCTACAGCGGCTGGTGAAGCGGATGCACCTGTCGCACCGCGACGCGGAAATCTGGCAAGGCGTTTTTCGCCAGATTTTATGGCGTATTTCGAACCCCGATTCGCAAAAGTAGTGTTACTCTCAGGGAGTCCAAGGTACGCCTCTTTTGCAGGCGTTTCAAAAGGGAACCCGGTGTGAGTCCGGGACTGCCCCGCAGCGGTAACAGGAAACGAACCCTCGCATTCTGACACTGGAACTTCACGCAAAGGTTCCGGGAAGTCGCGATCAGTAGGCTGTCCTGAAGTCCGAAGACCTGCCTGGACCGGCCGCGACGAAATGTTGTGGCCGAATCGCTTAGCCCTCGAAGGGAAGGGCCAGGTCACGATGTTCAGTCACACTACTTTTTCCAAAAGAATCGTTCTGTCTTTTTTTGTCGCCGCGTTGGCGCCGCTGTGCGCGCAATCGCAGGGAGTCATCCACGGCACTGTCTTAGACCCGCAGGGCCGCGCTGTCGAAGCCGCCACGGTGTCGCTTTTTCATCAGGGCGGAGGTCCTTCGCAGGCCGAAACCACGCTCACTTCGCGCGACGGTAAGTTCGCGTTTGCCACCGCCGCGTCGAACGGCGACTGGCTGGAAGTGGACGCGCAAGGCTTTCGCACAGCCATCGCGCAGCCCGCATCGGGAGGCTCGATGTTGACTGTTCGATTGCAGGTGGAAGGCATCGACCAGCAGATCTTCGTCACGGCGGAAGCAGGCGCGCAATCGATCGATCAGGTATCGAAAGCGGCGACCCTCGTCACGGCGGAAGAGATCGCGCAACGCAACGAAAACAGCCTGTATGAGGCCGTTCGCGACACCCCGGGACTCCTGGTTCGCAATCTGGGAGGCCTCGGCCAGCAGACGTCGATCCGTATGCGAGGTCTGCGGTCGGACGCTACGGCGATCCTGATCGACGGCCTTCGGTTTCGCGACTCGGCGACCATTCAGGGCGATGCCAGCGCGTTTATTTCGAACCTCAACATCATCAATCCGAGCCGCGTGGAAGTGCTGCGTGGGTCCGGTTCTTCGCTGTATGGATCGAACGCCGTGGGCGGCACGATCAACGTGGTGACCGACCCCGGCGGCGGTCAGACGCATGGCGAACTGCAGGCGGAAGGCGGGTCGCTCGGACTGATGCGCGGTCGCGCGACCGTCAGCGGAGGCCTGTTTGAAAACCGCCTCGCATACAGCACCGGACTGCTGCATCTGAACGTGCTAAGCGGCGTCGACGGCGACGATCGCACGCGCAGTTCGGGCATTCAGCAGTTTGTTCGCTACGTGCCGGCGTCGCGCACATCGCTTTCGGGACGCCTGTTTTTCTCGGACGATTTCGTACAGTCGAACGTCAGTCCGATGGCGATCTCATCGGGCACGGCGAACGCCGTGTGGATTCCCGCGATCCCGTTTGTGACCTTTACGCCCAACCAGAACGACCCCGATAGCCGGCGCGCGTCGAGGTTCTGGAGCGGCGCGTTTATCGCGCGGCAAAGCATTGCGCCGTCGTTCGATATCCAGGCCAGCTACCAGCGCGCGCATACGCACCGGGTGTTTGAAAATGGTCCCGCTGGCATCGGGTTTCAACCGGTGACGTCGAACCAGAGCGTCTTCAACGGCGACATCGACACGGTGGACGCGCGAGCCAATTGGCGCGCCAACCACCGCTTTGCGCTCACCGGCGGCTATGAGTTCGAACGCGAACTTTACGACAACAGCGACGACGATCGCATGCCTGCGCCGACTCGATTGACGGTTCGCACAACGGCGCGTCAACGTTCGCACGCCGCGTACTTCGCGATGCAGAATTCGCTGGCCAAGCAACGCCTACAGATTTCGTTGTCGGGTCGCGCGCAGGGCTTCGCGCTCGATGCGCCTCGCTTTGTGTATTCGGGTGTCGCGAACAATTATGCCAACGCGCCTGTGCGTACTCCGCCTCGCGCATTGACCGGCGACGTCGCGATTTCGTACTTCCTGCAGCGGTCGTCCACCAAGCTTCGCGCGCACGGCGGCAACTCGTATCGCGCGCCCGGTTTGTACGAACGCTATGGTTCGGGTTTCTATTTCGACACGTTTTCGAACTCCGTGCTGTATTCGCCGTATGGCGACCCGCGCCTGTCGCCGGATCGCTACAACTCGGTGGACGCGGGCGTCGATCAGTACCTGTTTCGCGACCGTGTTCGCTTGAGCGCGACGTGGTTTTACACGCGCATCGCGCAGATCACGCAGTTCGATTTCTCGTACAACGTCGTGAATCCGGCCACCGATCCATTCGGCCGTTTTTCGGGCTATTACAACGGCGCGGGCGGAACCTCGCGCGGCGTGGAACTCACCGGCGAGACTCGCATCGGACGTTCGGCGACCGTGCGCGCATCGTATTGGTACGTGAATTCGGGCACCGACCAGGACATCTCCGTCCCGCGCTTTTACCGCGCACTGGGCATCCCCGCGCACAACGCCAGCGCGTTTTACCATCAGCAATTCGGCCGCAAAACCAGCTTGACGATGGATCTGTATCATTCGGGCGTCCACTACGCGCCGCTGTACACGAGCGTGG
>JAFDVT010000434.1 GCA_018268875.1 Acidobacteriota bacterium | reverse complement strand
CCTTCAAGCCAGAAGGTGTCCTGCATGTCGCGCGCCGGATGCGTGGGCGGAATGTTCAAAGCGTCGAAGTTGTTGACCTCGGTTTCCACCTCCGGCCCGTCGAGGACCGTGAAGCCGAGCGACACGAACAGCTCTTCGATCTCGCGCTGAATGCGGGTAACCGGATGGAGCGCGCCAGGGCGCACGCCGGGGGCGGGAAGCGTCAGGTCGAGCCATTCGGCATCGAGGCGCGTGTTCAACGCCGCGGTCTCAAAGCCGTTCTTGCGGGCCTCAAACGCCGATTCCACGGCTTGCTTGACTTCGTTCAGCAGCTTGCCGATTCGCGCGCGATCTTCGGGCGTCAGCTTTTTGAAATCCTTGCTAACACCGGCCAGGGCGCCGTTGCGACCCAGTACTTCGACGCGTAGCGGCTCCAGGTCGTCGAGCGACGCAGCTGCCGCGATGCGATCGAGCGCGCTCTGGCGCAACCCGCTTAATAGTTGTTCCGGTTCCACAGCTTAAAAAGATGCTCCGTGTTTTTCGAGCAGATCGACAATGCCTTGATGCCCCTTGGTCAGGGCGAGGTCGAAGGCGCTTTGGTTGTTTTCGGCTCTGGCGCCGGGTTGCGCGCCGTTCGACAGCAGCAGTTCCGCCATCGCGACGTCGCCGTTTTGCGCCGCGGCGTGCAGCGGCATCCAGCCGCCATTTTGCCGCGCGTTGACGTCCGCGCCGACCTCCAGCAACATCTTCGCGACGTCGATAGCGCGGCCCGCCACCGCCGCATGCAGCGGCATGTTGCGCATCGCATTGGTGGACCTTGCATCCACGAACGCTCCCGCATTCAACAGTTCCGCGGCACAAGCCGTATGGCCGAAGAACGCTGCCAGATGCAGCGGCGTCCAACCATCGGCGCTGATCAATTTCACCAGGCTCTTGTTGGCGCCCACCATCTCGCGAACCAATTCCGTTTTACCGGACATGGTGGCCGTAACGACATCGAGCAGCACGCCTTTCGATTCCAGGTACGCGGCGATTTCCGGCTTGCGATTATAGATCGCAAACGCCATCGCCGAAACGCCTTGCTCATTGGTTGCGTGCGCCGCTCCGGGGTCCGCTTCCACAATCGCCTGAACGGCGCTCAGGCCGCCTTGGCCGCGGATGGCGTCGAACAGCGCGGTCATGCCGCCGCCGTGGCCGGTTGGAAGACTGTTTCCGCCTTCGCCATCTCCCAATCCAGGTGGTTGATGTAGAGCAGCAGAACACCCTTGGAAAACTTGTTCTGGAATTCGTCGTACACACGCTGTTGCCAGCCGTCTTTCAGGTACGACGCGATGTCGGCATCTTTGGCGAAAAAGCCGTCTTCATGCGGAATCTGCAGGAAATCGAGCACCGCCACGATCATGTCCATGTGACAGATCAGGACGCATTGCGCGAGTTCCGTTGCCAGATCCTCTTCGCCGTGGGAGATGCGGTCCAGCAGCCGGGGGGCGGCCTTGCGCAACGATTCTGTATTCAGCTTTTGCAGGTGGCAGCGTGTTTTCAGCCGCTCGTAAAGCTTATAGGTCTTGAGTTTGCCCATGGAAATGCCCTTCAACTGTTCAGTGAACGTGGCTTCGCCCAGGCGAACGAAAATCTCGGAAAGCTGCATTGACTCTAATCGCTCAGGTTAACATCGAACTTGCAATTCACGGCATGTGAAACGACCTCGCCGGACTGATCGTCCCTACGTCCTTGGGAGACATCGCCATGGAGCACAATGACGCCTGAACGCTGGCGCCAGGTGCAGAACGTCCTGCACAACCTGCTGGAGGCAGACGCCGCGGACCGCGACAGGCTGGCTGTTACAGCTTGCGGCGGCGACGATAGCCTTCTGCGGGAGGTCCGTTCCATGCTGCGCGCCATGTCGAGCGCGGACGGTTTTCTGGAACCCGGCGGCACCGCGCAGGCGCTGCCCGTGCTCGGTTCGATGATCGCCCAGTTCGAAGCCGGCGAACAGGTAGGCACGTACCGCGTGGAGCGGCAGATCGGCGAAGGCGGCATGGGCGTCGTGTATGCGGCGCGCGATACGGAACTGGATCGCGCCGCGGCGCTCAAATTTCTCGATCATCCAATTTCACAGGGCAGCGAAGTGGTGGAACGCTTCCGTCGCGAGGCTCGTGTCGCGTCGTCAATTAATCATCCAAACGTATGTACCGTGTACGGCGCGGGCGAACATCGGAACCGGCCCTACATCGCGATGGAGCTGCTGGACGGCGAATCGGTGAAGGACCGCATTGCGCGCGGTCCGATGCCGGAGAAAGAACTGCTGGATTGCGCGATCGCGCTTTCGGACGGTCTCGACGCGGCGCACTCCGCGGGCATCATCCACAGGGACATCAAGCCCGGCAACCTGTTCCTGACGCGGCAGGGACCGAAGATCCTGGACTTCGGCCTGGCTCGCACGGCGGGTACCTCGGACATCACGCTGACCGATACAGGCCGCGCGATCGGCACGATTGCCTATATGTCGCCGGAACAGGCGCGGGGACAGAAACTCGACGCGCGCACCGACCTGTTCAGTTTCGGTTCGGTTCTGTATGAACTCGCCACCGGCGTACCGGCGTTCGAAGGCGAGACCGCGGGACTCGTGTTCGACGCGATCCTGAACGGAACGCCCGTGCCGCCGCGCCTTCGGAATCCATCGATCAGCGCCGCGTTGGAACAGATCATTCTGAAGCTGCTGGAGAAAGATCCCGACGTCCGGTATCAGACCGCATCCGGCTTGCGTGCGGACTGGCGGCGGCTGAAGCGCGATACGACGGGTGGAGTGGTTTCGGCCCCCACCGCCGCTCCAAAAAGCAGTTCCAAGAGGCGCTGGTTCGCGGCCGCCGCTGGCATCGTGATTCTCGCCGCGATATCGTTTCTCGGCTGGCGGACGTTCCGGGGAGT
>JAFDVT010000433.1 GCA_018268875.1 Acidobacteriota bacterium | reverse complement strand
CTTCCGCGGGCGTCGGCGGCAACCCGATCAGGTCCAGGCTCAGCCGGCGAAGCAGCGTCACCCGGTTCGCCTCGGGCGACATCTTGAATCCTTCCGATGCGAGCTTCGCGTTGATGAACTTGTCGATCGGCGTCGTGCCGGCCACCGCGGGAAGCGGCGCCTTCTTGGGAGGCACAAAACCCCAATGTTTCGGACCTTCGGACACCAGGGGCGCATTGCTGCCAGCGGGCCAATCCGCGCCCTGCGCGATCCAGGTCTTGATCGTCGCAATCTGCGCCGCCTCCAAAGGCTTGCCGCCCATCGGCATGCGAGGCAGGTCGCCCCGGCCCATAATCCGCGTGTACAGCGTACTTTCGCCCGGCTTGCCCGGCGCAATCGTCCTCGCCGCGCCCGCCTTGGTATCCAAACGCAGGGCGCCCATTTGCGCCTTTGCCGAATGACAGCCGTAACAGGATTTTTCGAACACGGGCCGTACCTCGCGTTCGAAATCCACCTTCGCGGCCGCGGCATTTTCCTGGGCGAGCAGGACACAGACGGACAGGATCTGAATCATTGGAAGTCTAACTATTTGCTATCACTTCGACGAGCCATACACAAGGTTCGGGTAACCTTTTTCCCGCCTCGCGTCGCCGAACCATTTTAGTCGTGGTGCGTCTGAGTTAAGACACCGGCCCGCACGGTACCATTGCCGGTATCCGCAAAAGGGGAGTTTCGTCATCCGTTATTTACTCGTTTTCTTCAGCTTAGCCGCCGTCTCCTGGACGCAAACCACCAGTATCCTCACAGGACATCTGCTGGACCCTTCGGGCGCGTCCATTCGGGGCGGCAAAGTGACGGCCAAAAGCACCGAAACCGGCATCACACGCTCTGCTACTTCGGACGCGTTCGGCATCTATACGTTTCCCGCAATGCCTGTCGGTAGCTATGAATTGCGCGCCGAAGCCGGCAACTTCCGCCCGCTGGTCCGCCGCGGCATCGTCATCACCATTGCCGAAACCGCTGTGGTCGACCTGTCCATGGAACTCGGCCCGGTTACTTCGGAAACCACCGTCACCGCCGAAGCCGCCGCCGTCAACACCACCACCGCCGAATTGTCGTACCTGGTGGGCGAGCGCACCATGCGCGAAATCCCTTTGAACGGCCGTAGCTTCACCGACCTCGCGCTGCTCCAGCCCAACGTCGTCGCCTACCCCCACCGCGACGGAGGTTCCGCCGTCGCCCACGGCCTCGGCACGTCGATCAACGGCCAGGACCCGCGTTCGAACGTCTATCTGCTCGACGGCACGCCGATGAACGACTTCACCAACGGTCCCGCCGGCGCCGTCAGCGGCATCGCCCTGGGCGTCGAAACCATTCGCGAGTTCCGCGTCGAAACCAACTCCTACAGCGCCGAATACGGCCGCAATTCCGGCGGACAGATCAACGCCATCACCAAATCCGGTTCCAACGGCTTCCATGGCAGCGCCTACGAGTTCTTCCGCAACGACCACATGGACGCCCGCAATTTCTTCGACCCCCAGCGGATTCCCAAGTTCACCCGCAACCAGTTCGGTGGTACCCTCGGCGGACCTATTAAGAAGGACCGTACCTTCTTCTTCGCCGGCTACGAAGGCCTGCGCGAACGTTTGGGCCGCACCATTACCTCCGCTGTCCCCACCGCCGAGGCGCGCCAGTCCACCACCGTCGACCCCAGCGTCCTGCCGTACCTGAACGAGATCCCGCTGCCCAACACCACGCGCCGCACCGCCGACAACCAGTTCGGCGACTACGTCTTCAACTTCAATCAAGTCCTGAAGCAGAACTACACGCAGGGCCGTATCGACCACATCCTGAGCGACCGCCAGCAGGTCTACGCGCGCTACACCTTTGACGACGCCGACCAGTTCCTGCCCACCGACTTTCCCCAGTTTCCACGCCACTTCATTTCGCGCAACCAGTTCGTCACCGCCGAACACCGCTACGTCATCTCGCCGCGCACGTTGAACACCTTCCGCGCCGGGTTCAGCCGTACCCGCTTCGGCCAGACCGTGCAGGCCAACACTTCGAAGCCTTTGACGCCCTTTATCTCCGGACGCGACTTCCCCGGCGCCATCGACATCGGCGGCATGAAGCGCTTTGGAACCCAATCCTCCGCGAACCTCCGCGTCGTGCAGAACAACTTCAGCTTCGAAAACAGCCTCAGCATGACCCGTGGACGCCACATCCTCAAGGCAGGTGTCCTCGCCGAACGCTACCAGGACAACCTCTTCAATCCCACGTTTTCGCTGGGAATTTACACGTTTTCGAACGTCACCGAGTTTCTGCAAGCCCGCCCGCTGCGCTTTATCGGATTGCCTTCGGAAGGCGCGCTCGACCGTTACTGGCGCTTCACGCTCATGGGCTTTTACTTGCAGGACGACTTCCGCGTCCATTCGCGCCTCACCCTGAACCTCGGCCTGCGTTACGAGTTCAGCACCATGCCTCGAGAAATCTACGGTCGCGACGTCGCGCTGCTCAACCTCGCCACCGATCGCGCGCCCACCGTTGGACCGCTGTACCGCAACCCGACCTACAAGAACTGGTCCCCGCGCTTCGGCTTTGCCTGGGATGTCTTCGGCAACGGCCGGACCGCGCTCCGTGGCGGCTACGGCGTTTACTGGAACACCAACAACCAGCAGAACCTGATCGTCACCATCACCAATCCGCCGTTTACTCCGCGCGTTGTCGTGGCTCGCGCACAGGGCCTGACCTTCCCCTCCCCGTCGCTCTCGAGCGGCACCGGCAATTCCATCCGTCCCATCGAATACAACCTCAAGAATCCATACACGCAGGTCTGGAACATGAATCTGCAGCAGAGCCTCGGCGGAGGCGTCGTGGTCACCGCCGGTTACGCCGGTTCGCGCGGCAACCACCTGCTGCGCAACACGGATTACAACTTGGCCACGCCCCAAACCCTCGCCGACGGGACTTTGTTCTTCCCGGCCGGATCGCCGCGTATCAACACCGCCTTTTCCACCATCGAACTCAAAAAGAGCGACGGGAAAAGCTGGTACAACGCCGGCATTTTGGAAGTCCGCAAGCGCTTCTCCAAAGGCATCAGCTTCCAGTCCAGCTATACGTTTTCCCGCAACATCGACAACACGCAGGCGTCGACGTTCTTTTCGGACGCCAACAACGGCACGACATCCGCGATGCCCGAATTCGCCGGCTTTCAGTACAACAAGGGCCTTGCTGACTACAACGCCAAACACAACTGGGTGTCCAATTTCACCTACGAACTCCCGCTCGGCGACCATATCCTCGCCAAGGGCTGGCAACTGTCGGCCATCAACAACATGCGTTCCGGCGCGCCGCTCACCGTGTTTGTCCAGGCCAACTGGTCCCGCTCGCTTTGGGGACCGTCGTCTGCGCCCAACGTCGGTTTCGACCGTCCCAGCATCCGCCCCGGCTACACCGCCGAATCCATCGTCCTGGGCGGCCCGGATCGCTACCTCGACCCCAACGCCTTTTTCCTGCAACCGCAAGGCACCCTCGGCAACGCCGGTCGCGGCATCCTGACCGGACCTTCGCTCCGTTCCTTCGACTTTTCGCTGGCGAAGAACACTCCCATTCGCCGCCTCAGCGATTCGGCGAACCTGCAATTTCGCGTCGAGGCCTTCAACCTCCTCAACCATGCGAACTTCGGCGTACCCAACCTGATCGTCTTCGCCGGAGCCAGCCAGACCGAAGCCCCCATTAGCACCTTCGGGCGAATTCAGAATACAATCACATCCTCGCGCCAGATTCAGTTGGCGCTGCGACTCAGCTTTTAAAGCTTTTTGAAAAGGATAGACACAGATCACCATGGCGACTTGGATCGTTTTCGCGCTCGGTGCGGCCCTTTCCTGGGGCGTTTACGGCGTATCGCTGCACCAGGGACAGATGCTCCTCAAAAGCCCTTTGCGCGCCCTGCTGTGCGTGGGCATCGCCTACTTCCTCATCGGTGTTCTCGTACCGGTAGCGGTGCTGGCCGCCCAGGGGCAATTGAACAACTTCGATCCGAAAGGCACCGCCATGGCCACCTTCGCGGGCGTCCTCGGCGCGGCGGGAGCCGTCTGCATCATCTGGGCCTTCCGCAACGGTGGACTCCCCGCCTACGTGATGCCACTCGTGTTCGGTGGCGCGCCGCTCATCAACGTCGCCTTGTCGATGCTGGTTCATCCGCCCAAGGAGTCGCCAAATCCGCTCCTCTGGCTCGGCTACCTTCTCGCGTCCAGCGGAGTATACTTGGTGCTACGCTTCAAGCCCTCCTAACAAGGGGCTACAATCGGGTCAGAAACTAAGAGGAGGTTTCGCCACATGCGAAAACTGTTCTTCCGTCGTTTTGTACTAGCGCCAACCGCCGTCGCGGCGTTGACGCTACTGGCACAGCAACCAGGTACGCCAACCACCGGTGGGGGTGGCACAAATACAGGCGGAGCCACTTCCCCCGGCACCGGCGGGTCTCGCGGAACGAATACCAACACCAACCCCGGCCTCGTCACGACAAACCCGCAGCAGAACATCCCGCGGATGCCGACCACGGTGTTTTTCACCGGCAAAGTGATGATGGAAGATGGCACCCCGCCCACCGAGCCCGTCACTATCGAGCAGGTCTGCAACGGGACGGCTCGCCCGAAGGCGTACACCGATAGCAAAGGCCGTTTTAGTTACAACCTGAGCAACGGCTCCGGGCCCCGCGGAATGCCCAATAACGGAGGCGTCCTGCCCGATGCGAGCAATGGCGGCGACCCTTTGGGCTCGATGGACGACGGCTTCGGCGGAGGCTCGCTAGCTGGTGGTCGCATGGGCGGCGGAATGTTGATGGGTCTCAGTGGGTGTGAAATCCGCGCCAACCTGCCGGGTTACCGGTCGTCGGTCATCATGCTCGCCAACCGCAGCAGCCTTGATAACCCCGACGTCGGCACCATCATCCTGAAAACTCTCGGCAACCGCGAAGGCTCCGTCTTCAGCGCCACCAACGCGATGGCGCCGAAGGATGCCAAGAAGGCTCTCGAAAAAGGCCGCGAACTGAACAAGAAGAAAAAGACGGCCGACGCGCGCAAGGAATTCGACAAGGCCGTCGAGCTGTACCCCAAGTACGCATCCGCCTGGTACGAGATTGGACTTCTCGAAGAAGCTGCCAAGAATCCGGAAGGCGCTCGCAAAGCTTACGCCCAGGCCCTTGCCGCCGACCCCAAGTACGTCATTCCCTACACCCGCCTGTTCATGATGTCGGTTGACGAGCAGAAGTGGGAAGACGTAGCCGACACCACCGCTCGACTGATCAAGCTCAACCCCTATGACTTCCCCAACGCGTTCTACTACAACGCGGTGGCCAACTTTAATTTGAAGCGCTACGACGAGGCCGGCAAGAGCGCCAAGAGCCTGTACGAGCAGGACGAGAAGCGCTACTCTCGCGCAGGGTATTTGCTCGGCTTGGTCATGGCGACCAAGCAGGATTTTTCCGGAGCCAGCGTGCAGCTGAAACAGTACCTGGACCGGAATCCGCAGGCCCAGGATCGGGATCTGGTCACCCGCCAACTCGCGGAAATCGAAAAGTTCGCAGGACGTGGCGCCGCGGCGGGTAGTGCGGCCTCCGAAAAGCCCTGACGCGGCGGCCCTTGCGTAAGTCGTTCAACGGTCAAAGGATGGCGGGAATGGAACGGTTCCCCCGTCGCGGGTCTAATACGCTATCTTTGTATGGATACGGCCCGAGGGTCGCAAGGAGAGTTCATGGTTCTGCGTAGGATATTGCCGATTGCCGCAATGGGTATGTTCGCGGCTTCCCTGAGCATGGCGGGCGAAAAAGCTCTCATGCATTGCTTTGCTTATACGCCCATCGCCACCGCCACACAGGCGGATTGGGATGCGTTCGCCAAGGCGTCCGATGCCCTTCCCAAGAAGATCAAAGGCATCAAGCGCGTTTGGTACGGCAAGCTCAAAGCTCCTCTGAATCTGGTTATGGGCGCCGACGGAGCGGATCGCAAGCGGGTCGCCGCTGGAGAAACGGGCGTTACCGGAAAGCTCGCACTCACCCGGCGCGAGTACGGCATGTGCATCGAAATGAAGGATGCCGCCACACTCACCGCCTACGCCCAGCATCCCTATCACAAAGAATGGTTGGCGGCCTACGAAAAGGTACGCGTCGCCGGGACCACGACGTACGATATCCTAGGGCAATAGTTGGGCTAAGCCCGCCTTCCATATCAATCACATACAAAGGCAATACCCCTAAACAGGGGTATTGCTTCGACCAAACGCTGTACTTTATTGTGGAGGCAAATGTCGAAGCATTGGAGCCCCTCGACAATCATTCCAGAAGGTGAACTTCGGGCGCAATTGGCGTATCTGAAGAGCCGTCTGGTTGAAATCGACCGCACTATCGCGCTGGTCGAGGAACAGTTTTGTTCTGTTTGTTGGATAGCGTCAGGAGTGAATTTTCCCGCCGCAGGACCTGACGACGACCGGCGTAGCCCGGCTTGCCGCCAAAGTTGCCGCAATGGCTGGACGGCGCCGCATTTCAATTGCCGGAGGCCGTCGCGTTAGCGGCGGACTTCTCTCTCCAACAACTCTTAGTCGTCTAAGCCCGCCGTCGCCCCGCATACGGCGATACGACAGGATTCGTGTCTACTAGCGAACTCTCGTCGTATCTCTACCTCAACAGCACACCAGTAACACACCTAACCCGACAGTAAAACCTGACCGGGCTTTTCGCTTGAAACGGGGCAGGCGCCCAAGCGCACCGCCCCGATAACAAACACGGCAGGCCGAAGTGAGCCTGCGAACTACCCTTTCACCACGATGTTGAGCAGTTTGTCGGCGACATAGATCACCTTGGCGACCGCTTTCCCTTCGAGGAACGGCGTCACTTTAGGATCCGCGTTC
This sequence comes from Acidobacteriota bacterium, assembly GCA_018268875.1. GTDB lineage: Bacteria > Acidobacteriota > Terriglobia > Bryobacterales > Bryobacteraceae > F-183. Next base: position 5,586 of record JAFDVT010000433.1, on the reverse strand, counting down.
GCTAAGGCCAGCGCCTCCTCCTGCGTGGTCCCGAACGGCAACGTCATCTTCGACCGCAGTTTCCCGTTCACTTGTATGACGACCTCCGCCGTATCCTGCCGCGCCAGTTCCGGATCGAACGCCGGCCACGCCTGCCGGAACACCGGCCCCTGATGGCCCAGCGTCTCCCACATTTCCTGCGCGACGTACGGCGCAAACGGCCCGAACAACAACACCAGCGAATCGAGTAGTTGTGTCAACACACCGGGAGTGAGGTCGGACTCCACCGCATAGATTTCGTTCACCAACTCCATCATGCTGGCGATCGACGTGTTGAAGTGCCACCGCGTGTCAAAATCCTCGGTCACCTTCCGGATCACTTGGTGCAACTTCCGCAGCACCCGTTTGTCGCCGTCCGTCACCGGCCCAGTCGCCTCGGCCGCTCGGCGTTCCGCGTTCCTGGTCACGAAACGGAACACCCGTCCGATAAAGCGATAGGCGCCCTCCGCCCCGCTATCGGTCCAGTCCATGTCCTTTTCGGGCGGCGCCGCGAACAGTTCGAACAACCGGCCGCAGTCGGACCCGAACTTGTCCATCATGAAATCCGCCGACACGACGTTGCCCTTGGATTTCGACATCTTCGCGCCGTTCAGCACCACCATGCCCTGCGTGAACAGACGCGCGGCTGGTTCGTCGTTCTTGATCAGCCCGATGTCGCGCATGAACTTCGTCCAGAACCGCGAATAAATCAGGTGCAGGATGGCATGTTCGACCCCGCCGATGTACTGGTCGATCGGAAACCAGTAGTTGACTTTGGCCGAATCAAACGGGGCGTTGGTATTCTTCGGGTCGCAATACCGGTAGAAATACCAGGACGAGTCGACAAACGTGTCCATGGTGTCGCTCTCGCGCCGCGCATCTTCGCGACCGCACTTGGGACAAGTCACCTTCGCGAACGACGGATGCGTACGCAGCGGCGAACCGCCCTTCCCGGTGATTTCGACATCCGACGGCAATACGACGGGCAAGTCCTTCTCCGGCACCGGTACGATGCCGCAATGCGGACAATAGATCATCGGAATCGGCGTACCCCAATACCGCTGACGGGAAATCCCCCAATCTTTGATCCGGAATGTGATCGCTCGTTTGCCGAATCCCTTCTCCTCGGCGTACGCGGTCATCTTTTCCCAGGCCTCCGGCACGGGCAAGCCGCTCCAAGGACCGGAGTTCTCCGTCACGCCCTTGTCGAACTCCACGTAGGCGGCCGTCATATCCGCCTCTTCCGGCAGCGTCCCATCGGCAGCCCGGATCACCGGCTTCACTGGAATTCCAAATTTGCGGCAAAACTCAAAATCCCGCTCATCGTGCGCGGGCACCGCCATAATGGCTCCGGTGCCGTACCCCATCAGGACGAAGTTTCCGGTCCAGATCGGCACGCGTTCGCCACTGTACGGATTGATGGCATATTTACCGGTGAACAGCCCGTCCTTCTCGAGATTTCCGGGCTCTTTGCGCGACACATCGTCCACCATGGCTTTCACCTTGGCGTCGTCCGGCAGCCATTGCTTCACCAGCTCATGTTCCGGTGCCAAAATCAGGCAGGTTGCGCCGAAAATCGTATCGACACGCGTCGTAAATACCCGGATCTTCGTGTCCGTGCCTTCCACGGTGAAGTCGACTTCGGTACCTTCGCTGCGCCCGATCCAGTTCCGCTGCATCGTGAGCACACGATCCGGCCATTGGCCTTCCAATTCCTTGGTCGCATCGAGCAGTTCCTGCGCATACTCGGTGATGCGCACGAACCATTGGTCCATTTCCCGTTGGCGCACGGGAGTCTTGTCATGCCGCCAACAACAACCATCGACCACTTGCTCATTCGCAAGCACGGTCTGGCATTCGTCGCACCAGTTGAGCAGCGCGACTTTCCGGTACGCGAGACCCCGTTCGTACATCTTCAGGAAGAACCACTGGTTCCACTTGTAGTATTCCGGCTCGCACGTCGCCACCTCGCGGTCCCAGTCGTAGCTGAAGTTCATCCGCTGGTGCTGGCGCTTCATTTCGCCGATGTTGTAGTGCGTCCAATCCCTGGGGTGCCGCTTGTTGTCGATCGCGGCATTTTCGGCCGGCAGGCCAAACGCGTCCCAGCCCATGGGGTGCAACACGTTGAACCCGCGCATCCATTTGTAACGGGCCAACGCATCGCCAATGGTGTAGTTGCGAAGGTGCCCGATATGCAGCGTACCGCTCGGATAGGGGAGCATTTCCAGCACATAGTATTTGGGCTTGGACGAATTCTCCTCGGGCGCGTACAGCTTGGGGTCCTGGCTCCAGATCGCGTGCCACTTGGCTTCGATCTCTTTATGGTCGTAGGGACGTTCGGGCATACAATCCTTCAGTATAGCGAGGGCATGTAAACTGTATGCATGTTTTCCCGCATGCTCTATGTCCGTCAGCACTTCCCGGATCGCCGGCTGAAGGACATCCCAGGTGAAGTACAGAAACAACTGTCCGCGAGCGGCTTTGGCGCCAACCTCAAGCCGGGCGCCCGTATCGCGATCGGCGTCGGATCGCGCGGCATCTCAAACATCGCCACCATCGTGCGATCGGTCGTCGACTTCTGGAAGTCCAAGGGGTTCCAACCTTTCATTTTTCCCGCCATGGGAAGCCATGGCGCGGCCACCGCGGAAGGCCAGGCCGACGTGCTCGCGCATCTCGGCGTGCACGAAGCCACCATGGGCTGCCCGGTGATTTCACAACTCGAAGTCGTTTCCATGGGCAAGACCGAAGATGGACTCGAAGCGTTCCTGGACAAGACCGCCTATGACAGCGACGGCATTTTCTTAATCGGCCGCGTCAAGTGGCACACCGATTTCGCGGGAAAACTCGAAAGCGGTCTTTTCAAGATGATGGCGATCGGCCTCGGGAAGTTCGCCGGCGCACAGCGCTATCACACCTGGGCGTTCAACATCGGCATGGAAAAGGTCATCCGCAATGTCGGCCGCCAAATGATCAAGTCCGGAAAGATTCTCGGCGGACTGGCAATTCTCGAGGACGGAAATCACAACACGGCGCAACTCACCGCCATCCCGGTCGAGGGCATGGAGCAGCGAGAGGAAGAACTGCTGGTTCAGGTCAAGAGCTGGATGGGACGCCTTCCCTTCGATCTCGACATTCTCATGATCGACGAGGTTGGCAAGACCTATTCCGGCGCAGGCATGGACTGCAAAGTCGTCAACCGCAGCGTCCACGGGGAATATAACCCTTGGGATACCGCTCCCAAATTCGTGCGGGTATTCCTTCGCGGCCTCAGCGATCATAGCTACGGCAACGGCGTTGGCGTCGGGATGGCCGACATTATCCATTCGCGCTACCTGAAAAAGGTCGATTGGACGCCTACGCGAATCAATTCGCTGACCTCTTCGACGCCCCCGGCGGTTCGCATCCCGATCTACTACGATTCGGACCGCGAATGCCTGGAGATCATCTCCAAGACCGTCGGCAAATTCGATATGAGCGACATTCGGATCGGCTGGATCGGCAACTCACTCGAGATCGGGCACATGGCACTCAGCGCCACGTTGCGCTCCGAGATCGAGAAGCGCCCGGAACTCGAAATCCTGGGCGACGAATGGGAGCTGCCATACGATAGCGACGGCAATCTGCAGAACATCCTACTGCATGAGAAGCTTCGCGAACTTGCAGGCTACGAAGTCTCCGCCGCTCACTAGCATCCGCGCCGGCCGCCGTGATCACCGCCGCGGCCGGTACTCTTCCCTACCGATTTCCAATCCGTTCGCGCTAGGACGCCGCCTGGAAGCTCGCCAATTCGTTCTGCAGGCCGGCAAGCTCGCGTTCGAGCAGCGAAACATCCGAGGCCTCCGCCCCGCTGTCGTATCCATTCGCTTCGAGAATCGTGCGCAGATCCTGGAAAGCCGCCTTGCGGCCACGCTTCGGCTCCACAGCGAGCCCGCCGCCATGGAATGCTTCCGGCTTCTGCTCCCGGGCCTCGGTCGCGTTCGTCTTGCCCGCGGGAATTTCCGTTGCACCGCTACCACCGGCATAGGTCAACTGCTCGCCCAATGTGTGGAGGGAAAGCAAGGCCTCGCGGAACGTATCGGTACCGCGCAACTGGTCGCGCTTGTCGAGCTTTTCCACCACCGTCTCAACGGTACGGCGGTAACGGTCCAATTCTTCGGCCGTGCCCCACGTCTTTAAAAGAGGCGCGCCATCGCCAATCATTTCCTGATGCGCGGTTACCACGGCGCTATTTGCAACGCTGATCGCTTTGCGCGTATCGAGCGCGGCCAGCATCTTATGGCATGCCAGCCTGTAATTCCGTTCTAATTCGGGGTTTCCCAAGGTGAAGAGTATCCTTTCCGGCTTAGTGGGACCGTCTGATCGTCGCGGTCTTAACTATCGCATCGGAACAGGTTGGAATTGCTTTAGTACTGTTCTCACTTTTTTCTCATATTGATGGAAAACACGCCGAAATGGAGGAAAGATGCTTAGTGCGCTACCCCCAAGCCGAGGGTAGTCCGGGGCGTTCTTTTGCGGGTAGTCCCGCTTTTCTATGAGAAATCCGGGCCTCAACTAACACTACTACACTGAACCGGGAGCCAAAGCTACGGAAATGCTGTCATGACCTCAACCCGATTAAAATTCGAGATCATCGATGCCGCCACGGCGCGGCGCACCGCGCAACAGGCGCCTAAGATGCTCGCCCCTCCTGATCCGCAGTCGATGCGGGAACTCGCCGCCGGTCTTGATTTTGTGTTGGCGGAGTTGGTTGCGGCCGAAACATTACGGGACCAGTTCGCGGTCGAACGCGATGACGCCGCCTCGGAGCGGTCGGCCCTTGCGACCCAGCGCGATATTCTTCTCGAACAACGAAACGAAATCGAAACGCAGCGCAACCAACTTGAGGCCCAGCGCGACGAATTGGCCGAAAAACAAGTGGCCGTCCAAGCGCAAATTCAACAGATTCAATTGCAATTAACCGGTGTTGAGGCCAATTACGCGGAAGCGGAACGCCAACTTTTGGAATTGACCGAACAAAATGCCCGTCAGCAGGCCGACCGCGAGGCGGAACTGGCGGCGCTGCGAGCGGCGCTGGACACCGAGCGAGCCGCCTTTGAAGGACGCCTCGAATCGGAGCGCCTCAACTTTACCGCGCGCCTCGTAGAAGCAACGGCGGCCCATGAGGCCGCTATTTCCGGTCTTCGCACCGATTTTGACAAGCAGTATCAGTCCCTTAACCTGTCCCATCAACAGGAGATCGAACTGCAGCGCGCCTCGGCGGACATGGCCATTGCCGAAATCCGCCGCCATACCGAAGAACTGCGTGCGCAGGCCGTCGAAACCGAAGCCGGCTATTTGCGGGTGACCGAGTCCTTAACAAACGCCGAATCGCAAACCAATGAGCTCCTCGGGGCCCGCCGTATCCTCGAAACCGTGCTCGCCGAACAGCAGCGGGCCCTGGTTCTTTCGATGGAATTGATGACCCGCCTTGAGGGTGAGGTCAAGAATCTTCGGATGCGGGTCGATACGCTCACAGCGGAGGTGATCGCCGAATCCCGCAGCGTGCCGCCCGAAGCGGCTGCTCAGATT
>JAFDVT010000432.1 GCA_018268875.1 Acidobacteriota bacterium | reverse complement strand
TCGTTGGCCGCCACCGCGGGCCGCTCGTCCAACACAATCCAGAAATTCTTTTCGAGTCCATCGCGGCGAATCAGCAGTTGCACGGCGGCGCCGGGCTTTGCTTCGGCGATGAACAGCCGCAGGCGGTGAAAATCACGAACCGTACGCCCGTTCATCCCCGCCACGACATCGCCCTTCTGCAATCCCGCCTTTGCCGCCGGACTGTTGGACGCGACATTGGCGATCAACGCGCCGTTTTCTTCGCCCAGGGCTTCCGTCAGATCCGGCGTGATCTGCTGCAGACCCACGCCCAGATAGCCGCGCTGCACCTTGCCATCGCGAACCAGTTCCGTCGCCACGGCCTTTGCGACATTCGACGGAAGGGCAAAGCCAATGCCGTTGCTACCGCCCGAGGTCGACAGGATCGCCGTGTTGATGCCCACCAGTTCGCCGCTGGTGTTGATCAACGCGCCGCCCGAATTGCCGGGGTTCACCGCCGCGTCCGTTTGAATGTAATCCTCATCGCCGGCAATGCCGAGCTTCGAAGGACTCATCGCGCTGACAATGCCCTGCGTCACCGTCGTACCCACGCCGAACGGGTTGCCAATGGCAAGCACCGCCTCGCCCACGCGAACCTTGGCGCTATCCGCAAAAGGCAGTGGCGTCAGGCCGCTTGCATCAATTTTTAGAACCGCAAGGTCAATGGGAGCGTCCGCCGCGACAATCTTCGCGTCGAACTCGCGGCCGTCGTGCAATTGCACGCGGGTACGCACGGCGCCGTCAATCACGTGCTGATTGGTGACAATGTACCCGTCAGCCGAAAACACAACGCCGGAACCTTCGCCGCTCACCCGCGCGCGGCCGGCGTTGCTGGTGCTTGAAGGTTGGAACCCAATCGACACGGGTCCCGAGGCGGGCGCGGCCATGCGCGTGGTCACCACCCGGACAACGCCGGGCAACGTTTTTTCGACCAGATCCGCGTAACCGGCCGCCGGTGCGCTGGCCAACAAATATCCGCTGCCACCGCTGCTCATCGCCAAAAACAAAACCGTTCGAGGACTCAGTCGCATATACCGTTCAGATGGATATGCGTCCCGAAAGGTTGGTTAAACGATGTGAATTCAAGGTAAAGGTTCTTTAAATGACGAACCCCGCCGACGCGCCTACCCATTCCAGATTCTTGTTGTGATCCACGCCCATCATCTTGCCGCGGCCCATCCGCACGATGGTATTCACGGCACGAAGCTGATCGGTCCAGACGTACATCACGCGAATTTCCGCCTTGGTCGGCCCGTGCGGCGTCTCGATCGGCGAGGCAAAGTTCACGCGCTCCTGCAGGATGTACTGGTCGCGCTTGTCTTCGGGAATCCGGTCGAAATCCTCGCGCGTCGGGCCCACCACCACGCCCAGGCCGGCAAACGAATACAGCGGCTTCAGGACATAGTTGTCCAGGTCGTCCGGCAATTCGCGCACATCGTTCAGGAACCACGTCTTCGGTACGCTTGCCTGCTTCAGAAACGGAATCGAAAATTTGCTGATGCGGAAGTACCAGTTGGGATGCCCCGCCCATTCGACGTCCAGTTCATCGCGGAAGTCGAACCCCGGCCGGATGTTCGGCTTGCGCGCCAACTCGTCGACAATCGCGCGATTGTAAATCCGCCGGATCTCCGTCTGCTTGCCGTCACGATCGTAAAACAGGCGGCGGCCTTCCTTGCGAACCTCGGTGAGGCACACGGCGCGTACCCCCAGCATGCGTTCGGTGAGGTCGAAGTCGCACTTCGTCTTTTGCTGTTGCGGTTCAATCTCCAGCAGCACAACGTTTGCGGGATCGTGCCCCGCGACGATGGCGTCGCGCAGCAACGCGGGGTAGGAATCCTCGTTCAATCCCCCCAGACAGCATTGCAGCGAACGGTCCAGCCCGTAGGCTTCGCGGTAGGTTTGCGCGAGGTACGGCTGATAGGCGTACAGCGACGGGAACGCCTGAATTTCGACGAGTTTCGGCTCGTTCTGCTCAGTCAACCCAAAATCCACCTGCAGGAACATGGGCAACGGATCTTCGTTCGGAACGTTGTATTCCGGCGGAATGGTGATATCGGACCGCTTCCGGTACTCCGCGTCCGAAGTAAGCTGCCGGATCATCGCGGCTCCCTCGTCCACCAGGCGGTCGAGCACGGATTTCGGGAAAAAGCACGGCGTTTCGCAATTGCGGAAGCGCGGCGCCTCGCCCAGTCCTTCTTCCAGACGGCGCAGAAAATCGGCATATTTGGCGGGCGTCCAGGAAGCGTTAAAAGCGTGGCGCAGCGAAGGAACCATGTTCTTCAGAGTGCCACAGCGGCCAGCAGCGATAGAATGCTCATGTCATGTTGTCACGCCGTCACCTCCTTGCATCGGCTTTCGCCGCCCCCCTCTTGCACGCCGCCACGAACAAAGTCCGGCTGGGAGGTCCCATCTCCCGAAAGTCCGACGACCCTCGCGAATTGGCGCGCGAACACCGCAGACTCGGTTACTCGGCGGCCTATTGTCCCGATGTCGAATTGAACGACACCGCGCGCATCAAGGCCATTGTCGACGCCTTCGCCGCGGAAAACGTGATCATCGCCGAAGTGGGCGCCTGGAAGAATCTCCAGGACGGCAACCCCGCGCTCCGCATCGCCAACACGCAGTACGTCACCGACTCGCTGGCCCTGGCGGAAGCCGTCGGCGCGCGCTGCTGCGTGGACATCACCGGTTCCTACAGCACCAAGGCCTGGTACGGACCCCATCCCGGCAACCTGTCGCAGAAATTTTTCGATGAGACCGTCGCCAACGCGCGGCACATCATCGACGCGGTAAAGCCCACACGCACCAAATTCGCTTTCGAGATGATGGGCTGGAACCTCCCCGATTCCGCCGATTCGTATTTGAAGCTGCTGAAGGCCGTCGACCGCAAAGCATTCGCCGTGCACGTCGATGTCTGTAACGTCATCAACAGTCCGCGGCGCTTTTACGACAACGCCGCCGTGACCCGCGAGATCTTCCACAAACTGGGCCGCTGGATCGTGTCCTGCCACGCCAAAGACCTGGAATTCCGCCCGGAGATGAATGTCCACTTCGTGGAGGTGATCCCCGGCAAAGGCGAGATCGACTACAAAGCCTACCTCACGGCAATCGCCGGTTTGCCGAAGGAAACGCCCCTGATGCTGGAGCATTTGAAGAGTCCTGCGGAATACGACCAAGGGGCGGCGTACATCCGCAAGGTCGCGAGCGAGTGCGGCGTGCAATTGTACTAGATCACTGCATCTCTTTGGGGTATACTAAAGCCTCCAGGAGGATCCGTGGTCATGAAGCGACTTTTTCTACTTTGCCTGTTACAGGCGTTTTCCGCCCTCGCGTTCGCCGATCAGGCGGCGCTCACCGGGTGGACGGGCGGGACGGCCGTTACCGCCAATGGTAATGACCAAATCTACGGCTGGTTCTTTGACATCGGTGGATCGGGC
>JAFDVT010000431.1 GCA_018268875.1 Acidobacteriota bacterium | reverse complement strand
CTGAGGGTGTTGTAGGTGCTGCCGAGGATCAACTGCTGATCCGTCAGATTGCGGATCCGAACGTTGAACTTGATGATGTGGTGGCGTTCGCCATACATGCTGCTGGCCATGTTCTGGATCTCCGCCACGAAGGCTCCGGCGTTGTAACAACGCTGGACGCCGATGCAGGGATCGGGTCCTGGGGCGACGGCTTGTTGTTGCGGCGCAGGTGTATTGGAAGAGGTTGTTACTGGGGTGGCGACCGCTGCCGCTCCCGCGCGCAGGCCGGTGAACCGCAGAGGATGTTCCAGGCCCAGGCGCCATTGGCCACTGGGCGTGGGGATGAGTTCGCGAACGGCGAACTCCATCTCGAAATTGAGGCCGATGATTTCCCTGCCCGGCTGCCACACCATTTCGATGCGGGCATCGGCGGGTTCGCCGGGACGCAGCGTGAACTTGGCATCGACGCGACTGTCGATCAACCCGATGCCTCGCACGCCGTCGGCGCCGTTGATGACGTAGCGGTTGCCCTGGTCGTCGATGGTGACGCCGGAGTTCGCGACAAGCCCCAGCGTCAGGTCGCGCTTGAGCTTGTTGGTGAAGCGGATGGACGCGGTGACAACGCGGACGCGGCCCGCGACGCTGGTGCGGAAGTCCGTCATGGTAGCGGCAAAGGCGCCGACCTCCGTACAACGGGGCTGGCCGGAACAGACGACATTCTGCGCGATGGCCGGTGTCACGGCCAACAGGGCGGCAAACAACAGGGGCTTCACGTTAGTACGCCCTCGCTACGGGGCTCGCGCCGCCGCCCGGAGGCGTTGCGGGCCGCAGGGCATTGACGAAATCGGCGTACGTCTCGTCGGCGACCTTGATGTTGCCCTTCAGCCGTCCGCGCACCCAGAAGCCGAAGATCATGACCGGGATGCCCACGAACGCGCCGATGATCGTAAGCGTCATGATGATGCCTGTCACGATGGGGACGATGCCCAGCAGTTTCAGGCGGCGGGTTTCCGCAAGCAGTTCCTCCTTGCGGGCGAACAGGACGTCGGGGTCGTTGGACTGCGTGGCTTTCAGCGCGCCGACAACCTGTTGTTTATCGAGTTTTGCGACTGGCATATGCTGGTACTCCTGGCGATTCTCGTTGTGTTCGCCGTCACGATGGCGGGTCCTTTCAGCCACCGTGCGGGTTACACTTCTCACTACGCCGGGGCGCGTTGAAAACCGTCATCATGCAGGAAGAAGTTTTTTTCGTCGGCGAACTGGGCGGGGATCGCGAGGCTTTGGACCACCTGTTCAGCCTCACGTACGAAGAACTGCGCCGCGTTGCCGCAAGCGTTCGCCGTAGCGATCCCGGAGCGACGCTGAGTCCGACGACACTGGTGAACGAGGCGTGGATCAAGCTGTCGAAAAGTCCGTTGCGAGGCATCGAGTCGCCGTTGCATTTCAAGAGGCTCGCCGCTTGCGCGATGCGGCAGGTTCTGATTGGCGCGGCACGGCGCAGGATCGCGTTGAAGCGCGGGGCCGCGTCGCTCGTGGATTTCGGCACGGAAGGGCCGATGGCGGTGGCGAACGATGATCAACTGCTGGCGATCGACGCGGCGCTGAACGACCTGGCCAAGATGAATCCACGGCAGGCGGCGATGGTGGAAAGCCGCTTCTTTGGCGGGCTCGAAATGCGCGAGATCGCCGAATTGTTGCAGGTGTCGGAAGCGACGCTGCTGCGCGATTGGCGCGCGGCCAAGGCGTGGCTGGCGGGGCAGATCGCAAAATGACCGGCGAACGTTGGAACCGTGTGCAGGACATCTTTCACGCGGTGTCGGACATTGCGGATCCGGCGTTGCGCGCGGCGGAGGTTCAACGTCTGTCGAAGGACGACGCCGAAGTCCGGCGCGAGGTGGAACGCATGCTGGCGTTCGACGGCGAAGATAACGTGCTCGAAAGCGGTCCCGCGGCGTTCGCTTCGGACACGGCCGCGCCACGGCAGATCGGGCCTTACGTCATCGAAAGCGTGCTGGGTGAAGGCGGCATGGGAACCGTGTTCCTGGCTCGGCGGCCGGACCTGGATGTTCCAGCGGCGATCAAGGTCCTGCGCGATGCGTGGATTTCACCGGCGCGGCGGCGGTTGTTCGCGATGGAAGAACGGACGCTTGCGCGACTGGATCATCCGAACATCGCGAGGTTGCTGGACGCGAACACGCTCGACGACGGCACGCCGTACTTTGTGATGGAGTACGTCGACGGCGAGCCTTTGGACGCGGCGTACTGCGAGCACGCCGGGCACCGGATTCGCGAGCGTCTGTTGCTGTTCCGCGCGGTATGCGAGGCGGTGCAGTTCGCCCACGGGCAGGCCGTAATCCATCGCGATCTGAAGCCGTCGAACATTCTCGTTCGCCCCGACGGCACGGTGAAGTTGCTCGACTTCGGCATCGCCAAACACATGGTGGCGGCGGGCGGCAATCCCGACATGACGCGAACCGGGTTGCGACTGTTGACGCCTGCTTACGCATCGCCGGAACAGGTTCGCGGCGAACCGGCCTCGGTGCAGATGGACGTGTACTCGCTGGGCGTGATCCTGCATCTGCTGTTGTCGGGACGGCTGCCTTCGGATGAGGAAGAACTGAAGCCGTCGATGATCGTGCGGCGTTCCGGTAGCGCGCTGCTGGAGGCCGCCGAATCGGAATGGGCGGACCTCGACGTGTTGTGTCTGACCGCGATGCACAAGGACGTGCAGAAGCGTTACGCGTCGGTGGAAGCATTGATCCGCGACATCGACCATTACCTGCGGGCGGAGCCTTTGGAGGCGCGTCCGGATTCGCTCGGGTACCGCGCGGGCAAGTTCCTGCAGCGCAACCGCAACGCTGTCATCGCGGCGGGTTCGGCGCTTGTAGCGGTGTCGGCGCTCATCGCATTCTTCGTGTACCGCCTGGCCGAGGAACGCAACACCGCGCTCGCCGAGGCGGCGCGTACGCAGCGCATTCAATCGTTCATGCGGAACCTGTTCCAGGGCGGCGATGCGGAGGCGGGTCCGGAGAAAGACTTGCGCGTCGAGACGCTGATCGATCGCGGCGTCCACGAGGCTCGCACGTTGGACAAGGATCCGGAAGCGCAGGCGGAGCTGTACCAGACATTGGGCGACATCTATCACAAGCTCGGCAAACTGGAACAAGCCGAGGCGATGTTGACGGCGGCGATCGAAATGCGGCGATCGCCGGACAATGTCGTCGCGCTGGCGATGCTGCGGACGGATCAGGCAAAGATCGACGAGGCCGAAAAGATGGCTCGCGAAGGATTGCACCTGGCGCGAACCTCGCTGCCGGCGGGGCATCCGACAATCGCCTCGGCCATCGATGCGCTGGGCAAGGTTCTTG
>JAFDVT010000430.1 GCA_018268875.1 Acidobacteriota bacterium | reverse complement strand
GTTTCGCTGTTCCGGCGAATGCGCATCCGTGCCTCACTGTGCGCGCCGCTTCAAAAACAGGGCAAGCCGGTGGCGGTCCTGTCGGTGCATTCCGCTACGCCCCGCGTCTGGACGCACGACGAGCGCGAGTTGGTTCTGGCGGTGGCCAGCCGCTGTTGGGAATCGATCGAACGGGCAAAATCCGAAGCGCAATTGGCACAGAGCGAAGAACGGTTGCAACAGGTGTTCGCGCAGGCGCCGGTCGCGATCGTTGTGTTTCGCGGACGCGACCTGGTGGTGGAAATGGCCAACCCGCATTACGAAGCTCTGGTGCAGAACCGGGCGATGGTGGGCCGGCCGTTGCGCGAAATCCTGCCCGAGTTGGGTTCGCACGTGTTCGACGCGTTCGACCAGGTGCTCGAAACCGGCGAGCCCTTCGTAGCCAACGACTTTCATATCGCCTACGACGACAAGGCCGACGGCGTGATTTCGGATCACTGGTTCGACGTCGTGTACCATCCGCTGCGGGAGCGGGACGGGGGCATCCGCGGCGTCGTGGCGGTGTGCAGCAACGTGACGGCGCAGGTGGTGGCGCGGCGGCAGTTGGAATGCGCCAATCGGGAACTCGAAGAGTTCGCCTACGTCGCCAGCCACGATTTGCAGGAACCCTTGCGGATGATCGGCATCTACGCGCAGTTGCTCACCAGCCGGTATCTCGGCGACGACGTCAAAGCGCAGGACTACGCGGGCTTCATTCGCAAAGGCGTGACGCGCATGGAACAACTGATTGACGATCTGCTGTCGTTTTCCAGAACCATCCATGCGGAAGACGTAGCCGGCGAGGCGGACTTGCGGCAGTCGTTGGACGTGGCGCTCGAAACGCTGGGCACCCGCATCGCGGAAACAGGAGCGGCGATTGTTGTCGCCGGCGAACAACTGCCGAGGGTGCGAGGCGACGTCACACAGTTAGCTCTGGTGTTTCAGAACCTGCTGTCCAACTCGCTGAAGTACGCGCGGGCGGACGTCGCGCCGCGCATCGAGATCGCGGTCAACCGGACGTCCGGCGGCAATTGGACGCTATCGTTCACCGACAACGGCATCGGGTTCGAACAGATTTACGCCGAGCGCATTTTCGGGTTGTTCAAGCGCCTGCACAAGGACGCGTATGCCGGCACAGGTCTTGGGCTGGCGATCTGCCAGCGTGTGGTGTCGCGATACGGCGGGAGCATGCGGGCCGAAGGCCGGCCCGGCGAAGGCTCCACGTTTTTCGTATCTTTGCCCGCTCTTTAGACGCTCTTCTTTTTTCGGGCCTTCTTCTTGGGGATGCCGGCGCCGGCCTCGCGGGCTTCGCTGAGCGCGATCGCCACCGCCTGCTTACGCGTCGTCACCTTGCCGCCTTGGCCTGCCCTGGACTTTTCGTTGCCCCCTTCTTGGTTGCCGTGCCGGATGGATCAATTCGGCGTACCGCAAGTTTCACGGCGGGTACTCTTGCTTTGTAGACCAATTGAGTCGTATATTGGTCTACGGGTTCTTTGTGCAACTCAGTTGCATTCCAACATCGCCAGAACCTTTTTACAATTCCAGGGTTCAACTGTTCAAACGTCATGCAGCAAAGTAGGCGAGCGTTCTGGTGGAAGCAGGTTCGCGTCTGGCATTGGGTCAGTTCGGCGATTTCGCTCATCGGAATGATTCTGTTCGCGATCACCGGAATTACGTTGAACCACGCCTCGGCCATCGCTGCGACGCCGGTGGTAGCGACCCGCGACGCGGTGCTGCCAGAGGCTCTGCGCAAGACGCTGCACGCGGCGGAAGCCAGCAAATCCGGCCTACCGGCGCCGGTTGCCGAATGGCTTCGGGGCAATCTGGGGGCGGTTCCCAAGACGGTGGAATGGCAACCCGGCGAGGTGTATGTGGGCATGCCCGGTCCGGGCGCGGACGCCTGGCTCACGGTGCAGTTGGATACCGGCGCCGTCCACCTGGAATCTACCAGCAGAGGCTGGGTGTCGTATCTGAACGACCTGCACAAGGGCCGCAATACGGGCTCGGCATGGTCATGGTTTCTGGATGTTTTCGCGGTGGCCACGATTGTGTTCTGCGTGACCGGGCTGCTCCTGTTGCAATTGCATGCCAAGGGACGCCCGTTTACCTGGCCCGCCGTTTCCATCGGTTTTGTCTTGCCGGTGTTGTTGATTGTCATTTTCATTCACAGGTGATCGACCTCTTCATGCGCAAAAAGCTACTTGCTGTTTCTCTTCCCGCCGCGGCGGCCACCACCATGGCCGCGGAACTTGCCGTAACCGTGGAAATCCCCAAGATGAACGTCGCCGAATACCACCGGCCGTACGTCGCGCTGTGGGTGGAAAAGCCGGATCAGAGTTTTGTGCAGAACCTGGCCGTCTGGTACGACACCAAGCCCAAAGCAACCGAGGCCGGAACCACTTGGCTGAAGGACATCCGGCAGTGGTGGCGCAAGTCCGGGCGCGAACTGAAGATGCCCGTCGATGGTGTGAGCGGAGCGACGCGCGCGCCGGGTACGCACAGTCTGTCCTTCGCCTCAGCCAAGAGTCTGGCCCCCGGTTCGTACCAGTTTGTGATCGAGGCGGCCCGCGAAGTTGGCGGCCGCGAAATCGTTCGAATTCCTTTTGAATGGCCCGCCAAGAGCGATTCCAAGACCGTGCGCGGCACGTCCGAGCTTGGAGCCATCACCGTAACCGTCAAGCCCTAACCCACGTTTTTCCGAGGAAGTTTCGAGACATGATGATTCTGAAAACCCGTTTCCTGAAGCCCATTACGCTGGCGGTGGCGCTTGCCACTTCCGCCCACGCCCACCGCGCCTGGCTGTTGCCTTCGGCCACCGTGTTGTCCGGCGAAAACAAGTGGGTCACCATCGACGCCGCCATTTCGAACGACCTGTTCTACTTCGAACACGTCCCGATGCGCCTCGAAAATCTGACGGCGATCGCGCCAGACGGTTCGACGGCAAAACCGCAGTTTCTGAACACAGGTAAGTACCGCAGCACGTTTGACGTGCAGTTGGACAAGCCGGGGACGTACAAGTTCGCCGTGGTGAACCAGTCCGTCATGGCGTCGTGGGAAGAAAACGGGCAGACCAAGCGCTGGCGCGGTTCAGCGGCCAATGCGGAAAAGGAAATCCCTGCCAACGCCGCTAAGTTGCAAAAGAGTTCGATGAACCAGCGGATTGAAGTGTTCGTGACGTCCGGCAAGCCGACGCGCACGGTGCTCGAACCGACCGGCAAGGGTCTGGAACTGGTGGCGGAAACGCACCCGAACGATCTGGTGGCCGGCGAAGACGCCAAGTTCGGCTTCCTGATCGACGGCAAGCCCGCCGCGAACATCACGGTGGCTGTGGTGCCCGGCGGCATCCGGTACCGCGACAATCTGAAGGAACAGCAGTTCAAGACGGGCGCGGACGGCAAGTTCACCGTGCCGTTCAAGGAACCCGGCATGTACTGGTTGAACGCGACGGCGAACGCCGACGGTTCCCGCGCGAGCTACGTCGCGACGCTGGAAGTTCTGCCCCAGTAACTTGGACGCAAAGCGAATCTACGTACCCCGGCTGGCGGCGATCCCCGATCGTCCTCCGGCCGGGGATGTTTTTTGTATGGGCGGCGAAACGATGGGCACCACGTGGCAATGCCGCGCGGTGTGCCCTGCCGCGGATTCGTCGATCGCCGAGGGCATCGAACGGCAACTCGCTCGCGTGATCGCGCAGATGAGCACCTGGGAGGCGGATTCGGACATCAGCCGCGTCAACAGGGGTCCGCACATGACGTGGCACAGGCTCGCGCCCGAGTTCTTTGAGGTCCTGTCGTGTGCACTGCGCATCGCCGAAGAGACGCGAGGCGCGTACGACTCGACCGTGGGTCCGGCAGTGAACCTTTGGGGGTTTGGCCCGCATCAGCAGCGGCGTACGGCGCCGCCTTCGGATCGCGAAATCGAGGCCGTCAAGCAGCATGTCGGGTACCGTTTGCTCGAACTCGACGCCGATGGACAGCGCGTGCGAAGGCTCGCGCCGCATGTCACGATCGACCTGTCGTCCATCGCCAAGGGGTTCGCCGTGGACCTTGTGGCGCGCCATCTGGACAGCCGCGGCATGACGTCCTACCTGGTGGAGATCGGCGGCGAACTCAAGGGCCGCGGGATCAAGCCGGATGGGCAGCCCTGGTGGGTGGAACTCGAAGGCGATCCGCCCGCGCTGGCCGCTTTGTACAACATCGCCATCGCGTCTTCCGGCGACTACCTGCGCAACTTTTCGCATGGCGGCGAACTGTACGGCCACACCATCGATCCTCGTACTTGCCGTCCTGTGTCGTGCGGGCGGCAGCCTTGGACGGTGAGCGTTCTGCATGCCAGTTGCATGGCCGCCGATGCCTACGCGACGGCGAT
>JAFDVT010000042.1 GCA_018268875.1 Acidobacteriota bacterium | reverse complement strand
TTCAGCTTGCCGAGCAGGTCCAGCCATTTCCTCTGCCGGTCGCCGGCCATCTCGGCGGGCGGACGCAGGTCGACAATCGGGTCGCCATTGGTGCGAAACGGAGTGCCCTGATAGGCGGCGGGCATGAAACCATTGCTCCAGTTGGGAGCCCCGCCAATCGGACCTCCGCGCCAATCCTGGAACACCACAAACGACGGCAGGTTCTGATTCTCGCTACCCAGGCCGTAGGTGATCCACGACCCCATCGACGGATAGCCGGTGAGGATAAAGCCGGTGTTCATCTGGAACAGCGCCGGCGCATGGTCGTTCGACGTGCAGTACATCGAGCGGATCAACGCCAAGTCGTCGGCCATGCCGCCGACATGCGGAAACAGCTCCGACACGTCCATGCCGCACTGCCCGTACTTCTTGAACTTCCACGGCGAAGGCAACAACCCACCGGGAAGGCCTTGCGACACCACGACGTCGCCTTTGCCGACCATCGTTTCCCCGGCACGCCGCGCCAACTCGGGCTTGGGGTCAAACGTATCCACCTGGCTCACGCCGCCGTAACAGAAGATCGAAATCACGGCCTTTGCCTTGGCCGCAAAGTGCGGAAGCTTGGGCGCCAATGGATTGATCGAGGGCGCGGCATCGCCTGTCGCAGCGAGGCCGAGGTCCGCCAGTGCGAGGCCCGCTACGCCGCCGCCACAGCGGGCAAGCAGTTCACGTCGCGACCAGAATCGTTTGTTCGTCATTGTATGTACGCGAATTCGTTCAAGTTAAAAATCGTTTGACAGAAATCGACAAGGCCCGTGGAAGGATTGCTGTTGATGAAGCTTAGCGCGAGGTCGGCTTCACGGCCCGAAGGCTTGCGCGACAGCGCGATTTCGTAGGCTCGCTCCACCTGCGCTTTGACGTCGCTACCAGCCTCTTTCCGCAGCCGCGAGGCGAACAGCTTGGCCTGATTCATCGCGAACCCGGAGTTCATCAGGATCAGCGACTGCGTCGCGATCGTCGACCGGTTGCGCCGCGCGCACGCCGAGTTCGTGTCCGGCTTGTCGAACAAATCGAACATCGGCAGCGGGATCGTGCGCTTCGAAAAGACGTAGATGCTGCGGCGGAACGTCGAAGGATCGTCCTCCGCCTTGCCCGGCCAGTCGCGCTTGGTGCTCGCGGCAAACAGCGCCGGGTCGATGAACGGAAACACACCAGGTCCGCCCATCTTCGGGTCCAGCGAACCGGCGACAGCCAGCACCGAATCGCGTAGGACTTCAGCCTCGACGCGAGTACGCGCCTGCCGCCATAACATGCGATTGGTCGGATCGATCTTGCGGTTCGCCTCCACGTCGTCGCTCGCCATCTGGTAAGCGTCCGAGGTCAACATCAGGCGGTGCATCGCTTTCATGCTCCAACCCTTGGCGATGAACTCGCTCGCCAGCCAGTCCAGCAGTTCGGGATGCGTCGGAGCCTCGCCGGTCTTGCCGAAATTGCTCGGCGTACGAACCAGGCCTTCGCCAAAGTGATGCTGCCAGATGCGATTCACCATCACGCGGGCAAACAAGGGATGCTTGGGCGAGGTCAACCAGTCGGCAAACGTCTTGCGGCGCAGGCTGCTCGCCGCGCTGGGATCGGGCTTCGGGAACCGCGGTTCGCCTTCGAGCGACGCCACCGTCAACACACCGGGCTCCATCACGGAACCTTTGTTGCCCAGGCTGCCGTGGTGCAAGAAGTGCGATTCCTTGGGCTTTCCGCCGTCTTTCTCCACCGTCGACCACGCCGTATCGATCACCGGCTTCGCCAACTCGGTCAACGTGATTTGCTCGTTGAGGTGGCAGGACTTTTCCTGATCCTCCGGCGGCATGATGCTTTCGATCTCGCCGCGCGAGGCGCCCAGTTGCTTTTCCACCTGGATCGCGTTCAGCTTTTGACCTTCGGTACGCTTCTCCGGAGCCGTCTTCAACGCGAGCTGATAAAAGTCCGGCAATTGCAGGATCTTCTGCTGGCGGATCTTGTCGCGATAGGGCGCGTACAGTTCCTTCAGCTGCTTTTCCAGAGGCTCCAGACGCGCGCGCCAAGCCTTGGTCGCATCGTCGAACGCCTTCTTGTCCGCGTCCCCGACAATCGGAACCTCACCGCGCGAAGACGGGAAGAACACAGCCTGCATGCGGTAATAATCTTTTTGCGGAATCGGGTCGAACTTGTGGTTGTGACAGCGGGCGCAGCCCATCGTCATGCCCATCATCGTCGTGCCGGTGGTGGCCACAATGTCGTCCAACTCGTCCATGCGCGTCTGTTCGTTGCGCATGTTCGCTTCGGGGCCCAGATAGATGTAGCCGGTCGCGATTTTCGCGTCCACCGTACCTGGCGCATACTCGTCGCCCGCAATCTGCAGTTGCACAAAGCGGTCGTACGGCATGTCCTGGTTGAGCGCGTTCACCACCCAATCGCGGTACCGCCACACGTTCAGGCGATCGGTATCCGTCTCGTAGCCGCCGGAATCGGCGTAGCGAACCAGGTCGAGCCAATGCCGTCCCCAGCGCTCGCCATACGCCGGCGAGGCCAGCAGTTTGTCCACCACTTTGACGAACGCGTCGGGACTCTGGTCGGCGACAAACACCTCTACCTCGGCGACGCTCGGCGGCAGGCCGGTGACATCGAGGTACGCGCGGCGGATGAGCGTCCGTTTGTTCGCGCGAGGCGACGGCGTTAAACCTTTGGCCTTCCACGATGCCGCAAGAAATCCGTCAATCGGGTTGCCGCTCGCCACCGGAGGCGTGGGTCGCGAAATCGGCCGGAACGGCCAGAAC
>JAFDVT010000429.1 GCA_018268875.1 Acidobacteriota bacterium | reverse complement strand
GCGTCTTCGGGAATCCGCAGCGCCTGCGCGGCAATTCCACCAGCCAGCAGACCCGACACCAGCGGATGGCCGCCCAATCCGCGACCCGGCCAGTTCGCCGGATCGAGATCGCGATACATCAGGAACTTCGCGAACGAAAAGAAGCCCAGCAAAATCTCGTTGGGCAGCACCTGCCAGCCCGCCATGGGACGCACCGCTTCGGCGACCGCCTCGAAGTACGCGTTCAGGTCGAACCCGTCCGCTTCCGGATCCGGGAACTCCGGCAGCTTTATCTGGAACTCGGTTTCGAGCTTCGCCGCCAGCGTCAGGTTCCCGTCCGGCGACTCTTCCTGCCGCCACCGCAGTTGGAACCGCGACGCCGCCGAACTCCGGTGCAAGTTCACCGGGATCAGCGCCAGCGGCGCATACCGTTCCGTCTTCGCCGCGTCCACCCATTTCAGGAACCCGGTTGCCAGAAACAGAATGTTGACGCCCTGTTCTTCGGCGAACGCCCGCGCGTCGTAAAACAAATGCAGCAGTCGTTTTTGTAAGGCCTCTGACGTAAGAGACGTCTGCAGTTTGGCGTCCCGATGCCGCGCCGCTACCCCGCGCTCATCGACCGCTTCGTTCTCCTCCGGTTGCGGGAGGCTCCCTTCGACCTCTTCACCGTCCGAACTCCCGCCGCCCGGCGCAAAGCTCAGAGCTTTACTTTCGGTCACCAGCAACCGGTAGACTTCGGAAGCCACCTCGTCCCGCACGCGAACCGTTCGTGTCGACTTCGGCGCGGCCAACAACGGCGCGTTCAACAGGCGATTGCGGGCCGACAAGTCCAAAAGGTCCAGTCGTGCCTTTTCCAGATGTGCTCGGATGCCGTCGTCCATGGGCCGACCTCCATTATAGGGAACAGGGTCGTTTAAAGTGGAAGAATGTCCCCCGGTGAAGGCCATGAAGTGTTCTCATCGGCGCAACCGGTCGCAACGCCACCGAATTGTTACAGTGTCGTAAGGCCGTTCAAAATTCCTGAAACTGTTATAATTATTCATTCATCTGAATACTTAGTCATCGCATCGAGACCATGAAAATCCACGTCGGCATTGTCGGTTACCGGGGCTACAGCGGAGCGGAAGCTGTCCGTATCCTCTCTAAGCATAAGAATGTAGAGGTGTTTCTGATGGAACACCGCCAGGACGCCGAACACCGCCCGGAACCCATCGGCGGCACTCCGATCCAGCGTATCGCCTGCACGGCGGATGCCGCTGTATCCAACGGTATTCATGCCGTCCTGCTCGCGACGCCGCCCGATGTCTCCATCGCCCTGACCAAGGAACTGTTGCCCAAGGGCATCAAGGTCGTGGACTTGAGCGGCGCGTTTCGCCTCAAGAACGCCGAAACCTTCACCCGCTGGTATAAGGAAGAACACCACGCGCCCGAACTGTTCGGCGAAGCCGTCTACGGTCTGCCGGAGTTCTACCGCGACGCGATCCGTGGCCAGCGCCTGGTGTCGAACCCGGGCTGCTACCCCACGGCCGCGAACCTCGCCATCCGGCCTCTGGTCGCGGCAGGCATCGTGGATCCCAAACGGGGCATCGTGTGCGACGCCAAAAGCGGCGTCAGCGGCGCGGGCCGCAAGCCGACTTTGAAGACCCTGTTCGGCGAAGTTGCCGAAAACTTCAACGTCTATTCGGCCTTTAATCATCGCCATGTGCCGGAAATCTTCATGAATTCGGGTATTGCGCAAGACGAAATTACGTTCACCGCGCACCTGTTGCCCATTCACCGCGGCATCCTCGAAACGCTGTATTTCCGTACATCGGGAAATCCCGATGTCAATCGGATTTTGGATGTTTACCAGGCCGCGTACGCCAACGAACCGTTCGTGCGCCTCTACGAACCCGGCAAGCTTCCGGACATCCAGTCGGCGGTGCGAACCAATTGCTGCGATATCGGCTTCCAACTGGACGCCGCCTCCGGACGTCTGGTGGTCGTATCCGTGATCGACAACCTGGTGAAAGGCGCCGCCGGACAGGCAATCCAGAACCTCAACCTGATCTCCGGTTTCGACGAGACGGAGGGCCTGCTCTAATGGCGAAGGTTCTCATCAAGCTCGGCGGTACGCTGCTCGACAACGAAATTTCGCGCGCGGACCTGGCCTCGCAGATCGCTCAGGTGCGCGATGCCGTGGTTGTTCATGGCGGCGGCAAACAGATGACGCGATTCCTCGCCGAACGTGGCGTCGAAAGCCGCTTTGTGAACGGCTTGCGCGTCACGACGCCGGAAGTGATCGACGCGGTATTAAAGGTGTTCGCCGGGTCGGTGAACCACGAACTCGTGGCCTCCCTGGTAAAGGCCGGATGCAAGGCCGTCGGCGTGAGCGGGATCGACGCCGCGCTGGTGGAATGCCAGCCGCTGGGAGGCGAATATGGCGCCGTCGGCAAGCCGGTGCGCGCCAATGCGGAGTTGCTCGACACGCTGGTCAACGGCGGATTCCTGCCCGTGGTCGCCTGTATCGGTGGCGATCGCCAAGGCAATATCTATAATGTGAACGCCGACCAGATGGCGGTGGCCTGCGCGGCCGGCTATGGCGCCCGCCAACTGTTGTTCTTAACCGATGTGGATGGCGTTCGCGTCGCCTCCGGAGAGAACGCGCCGCTGCTCAATATCGCGCAGATGCGCGAACTCATCGCGACCGGCGTCGCCACCGGTGGCATGCAGGCCAAGCTCGAATCGGCGATGCTGGCGCTCGAACACGGCGTGCCGGAAGTCGTGATCGCCCCCGGGGCAAGGCCCGGAGTGTTGGCGGCGCTTCTGGCTGGAGATCGGACAGTAGGCACGAGGTTGGTAAAAAGCTAAAAAGTGACGAAAATTCGCAAGGCATTACTCCGGGATATTCCCGGAATGTTGGAAGTCATCAACGCGTACGCGGCCAAGGGCATCATGCTGCCCCGAACCGAGTTCGAAATGGCCGAAAACATTCGCGATTTCGTGGTCGCCGAGGCGTCGGACCTCGAAGCGTCCTCGCACGCCCTGGTGGGCTGCGGCGCCCTGCATTTCTACACCCCCACCAGCGCTGAAGTGCGCTCGCTCGCCGTTCATCCCGACCGCAAAAGCGAAGGCCTCGGCCGCCGCATTGTGGAAGCGCTCGAGGCAGAAGCCGTGGAACACGGCCTCGCTTCGATGTTCGCATTTACGTACGTTCCCGGTTTCTTCCAGAAGCTCGGTTACGATCAGGTCGACCGCGGCCTACTGCCCCTGAAGGCCTGGAAAGACTGTCTGCGCTGTCCGAAATTTCAAGCTTGCGACGAAATCGCAATGTTGAAAAGATTAAAAAACATCGAAGAAAAGCGCACCCCCGCCTCCCTTAACATCCTCACACCCGGGGACATGGCCAAACTTCCCCAGTTATCCACACGCACTCTGTAAATGTTTGTAAAACTCCGTCACATCGTGAGGGGGTAAATAGAAAAACGGAGACAATAGCAAAAAAAGGCTGAGAATTTGCCTTTTGGATTCGCACTATATTCAGTGCCAGGAATAGGAATAGTACCTGGGCTGTGTAGAGTCAGTCCCGCGTTTGGCGACGGTTTGGATGCTTCTGAATCAACTTCGCGTCGTGGGAGCAGGGAGATGTTTGAATGAGAGCACTAACCGTTGATGTGCGTCAGGCAACTGGCAGAATCCTGAATACGACTTTATTCCGGATCGGCGGAAAGAAGTTGCTGGCGAAGGGTCACCTGATCAACGAAGATGACGTTCGGATGCTCGAAGTCGAAGGACTTCAGGAAATCAGCATCGCCGAACTGGAAGTTGGAGAAGTATCCGAAGACGAAGCGGTCCTGCAGGTCGCAAATGAATTGGGAGTGGGTTGTTTCGAGATTCGGCTGGCCGCGGGAGGCCGCGCAAACCTGATTGCGACGGAAGATTGTTGCGTTCTCGTCGACGACGATATCCTTCGCCAGGTGAACGTAACCGCCAGCGTCGTTATCGCCACAACGCAGAATTTCGGGTTCGCCAAAGCCGGCGACCGTGTGGCGATGGTCAAGTCGGCCCCGTTTGCGATCTCGTCCGGCCAACTGGACGCGGTTGTGAACATCCTCCGGGAACGCGGCGCGGTGCTCCAGGCACGTCCGGTTCGCGAACCATCCGTTGCGGTTCTGTACTGCGACCCCGTACAGCCAGACCGTGCGCGCCAGTTGTTTGAGCCCATTGTGCAACAGCGTCTGGCCCGCTTCGGCGTCCAGTGCCGGTATGCGATGGTGGCGGCCGAGGACGACGCTTCGCTCACCCGTTCGTTGCAGCATCTGCTGCGCGCCAAGCCCACGGTGATTCTGATTGCGTCCACCACGGCGCCGTCCGGGCCCGATGACGCGGTCGGTGTCGCCATGCGTAACGCGGGGTGCAGCTTCGAACGTTTCCTCGCGCCGGTGGAGCCGGGCAACCTTTTATTGCTTGGTTATAAGGACGAAATACCGGTGGTTTCGGCGCCGGGTTGCTTCCGCTCCGCAAAACCAAACGTGGTAGATTTAATACTGCCGCCGATGCTTGCGCGGTACAGAGTTTCTGGATGGGAAGTCGCTGCCCTGGGGCACGGCGGCCTCCTCGCCTAACAGGCTCCTCCACTACCTTGCGTTTACCCTCCGAGAAACGCAAGGGTGCTCCTCAGCCGGACGCTTTGACCAGCGTCCGGCTCTTTTTGTTTTGTTCTATTCTGAAATATCCCGATGCGAATCCAGAAAGTGGACGCGTTTCTCCTGTCCTACCCGCTGCCCGAACCTCTGCAGCTTACCTACCATGGCGGCCAGCGCGTCATTTTCAAGCGTGATGCGTTGCTGATTCGAGTGGAAACCGATGCCGGCATTGTCGGGTACGCGCCCGGGCAGGGAAGTGAAAAATGCCTGCGTGCGATTCGAGATCACATCGCGCCGTTCCTCACCGGGCATTCCCTCGCCGACCCGGACGCGCTGCGCGTCCAGTATCTGTTGCACGCGGGACCCGCGGCGGCGGCGTTCCTGAAATACTACGCCACCGTGGAGATCGCGCTGTACGACGCGCTCGGCAAACATCGCGACCTGCCCATTTCCGAACTCCTCGGCGGCCGTGTTCGCGACCGCATCCGGCTGTACGGCAGCGGTGGCATGTACATGCCGCCCAAGGATTACGCCGAGGAAGCCAAGGCCATCGCCGACCTGGGTTTCACGGCTTATAAGATGCGCCCCGGCCTTGGTCCCGACGACGATATCGAAGCCGTCCGCCGCATGCGGGAGGCTCTGGGCCCCGACACCGACATCATGGTGGACGCCCATACCTGGTGGCGCATGGGCAACCGTTCCTACGGCATGGAAACCGTGGCGAGGCTCGCCGAACAACTCGCCGAGTACGATATTTATTGGCTCGAAGAGCCGGTGCCCCCGGAAGATCATGACGCGCTGCGGCGTTTGAAAGAGTGGGACATCGTGCCCATCGCCTCGGGCGAACATGAGCCCGACGACGCCGGCTTCCAGGACCTGGTCGCTCGCCAGTGCGTCGACTTCGTGCAATTGGATCTGCTCTGCCAGGGCGGGTACCCGACCGCGCGCCGCCTGTTTGCCGATCTCGAAAAGAACAAGCTGCGCTTCGCCTTCCACTGCTGGGGTACGGACCTCGAAGTGGCGGCCGCCGCGCAGGTGGGCATCTGCTGGCCGGAATCGGTGGTGGAGTGGCTCGAATACCCGGTGCACCGCTACCTGGGCGGTCCCGGCATCCCGGCCCGCCCTGGCATGTACCCGTTCGACCTGGCGCTCGAGATTTTGAAGGACCGCCTCACCATCGAAAACGGCGACCTCGTCGTGCCGGAAAAGCCCGGCCTGGGCGTCGATGTCGACGAATCGGTGATCGAACGCTATCCCTGGATTCCCGGCCCGTGGTCGGAATTCACGCTCGAAGACCCTCCCGGGACCTTCGCCGTTACCGCCGATCACACTGCAAAATGGGATAACAGCGCGTCCTAAAAATGAAATGCCCCGGAAATTAACCGCCGATTTTCTGGTTGCGGGTTCCGGCGTTTTCGGCGCCTGGACCGCGCTCGAACTCTCGCGCCGGGGCCATCGCGTGATCCTCGCCGATCCCTACGGCCCGGCCAATTCGCGCGCCAGTTCCGGCGGCGAAACCCGCATCATTCGCGCGAGCTACGGCGCGGCGTCGCACTATACGCAGATGGCCGTGGAATCGCTCGCGGCGTGGAAACAGTTGTTCGAGGAATATTGCAGATTGCAATATCATCATGCCTGTGGAGCGCTCTTTACCGCGCCATCGGGTAACGAATTTCTGGAGGCGAGCGCGGCGAACTTGCGTGCGGCGGGTGTCCCGATGGAACGGCTGAGCGCCAAAGCGTTAGCCAAACGCTACCCGCAATTGCAGTTCGACGCCGGGCGCGAAGGGCTGTTAGAGCCCGCCAGCGGTGTTCTGCTGGCGCGCCGGGCTGTGCAACTGGTGGCGGAGGCCGCGGAGCGCCACGGCGCCCATATCGTGCGGGAACCGGTGGATCCGCGCCGCCTGAAGGCCCGCTTCGACGTTGGCGCCACGGTGTTCGCCTGCGGACCCTGGTTGCCGGCGATATTTCCCGCCGAATTGGGTTCCCGCATCTGGCCTACCCGCCAGGACGTCTTCTTTTTCGGCGCGGGACCGCAATATTCCGCGTCGAAATTTCCCGCCTGGGTGGATTTTGAAGCCGCCTGTTACGCCTTGCCCGACATCGAAAACCGGGGCCTGAAAATCGCCTTCGACAGCCATGGCCCGGCGATCGATCCGGACGTGGGCAACCGTGTCGTATCCGCGGCCTCGGTTCGGCGGATGCGCGGCCTGGTGGCCCAGGTGTTACCGGGTCTTAAAGATGCGCCGGTTGT
>JAFDVT010000428.1 GCA_018268875.1 Acidobacteriota bacterium | reverse complement strand
TTGAAGGTCGCGTCGATGCTGCGCCAGGCGGGCATTCGTACGGAGGTCTACTTCGGCGAAGCCAATGCCAAGATGAAGGACCAGTTGTCGCTGGCCAATCTTCGCGAGGTTCCGGTGGCGGTGATTATCGGTCCCGATGAGATGGAAAAGCAGCAGGCCTCGGTGAAGGATCTGCAAGCCGGCTTGCAGGCTCGCGCGGCGGTAGGCGATCGCGAAGAGTTCCGCAAGCAGGGCAAGACGGGTCAGGTCACAGTGGGGCTGGACGAGTTGGTGGCGACCGTCAAAGGCATTCTCGGGTAGGCTGGACGTAGGGAGTACTTTCGGCGATGGTAATTGAGATACCGGAATCCGGCAAAATCAAAATTCCCAATACAGTTGAGAGAGAACTGGGCTTGGTGCCCGGCACCCGCGTGTCTCTCGAAATCGAAGATGGTAAGTTTGTGATTCGCAAGGTAGGACCCGAGGTTCCACATTGGAGCGAAGGGCTGGGAATGCTACGCGACGATTCCGACGAAACCAGCATGCTGGACGATCTTGCCGAAGAGCGGGCCGCGGAGCTTGCGCGAGACGATGAGCGACTTAAACGTTTTCGATAGCTGGGCCGTCATCGCTTGGTTGCTGAAAGAACCTGCTGGACCGTCAGTTGCCGCGACTTTACGGCGCGCTGCAACTTCAGAGGATTGTCAGATCTTCATGAGCTGGGTGAACGTCGGCGAAGTGTACTATATGGTCTCTCGAAAGCGAAATCGAAGGGCCGCCGAGAAGTCACTTGATTACTTGTTGAATTCGCCAATTCAAATTGTGCAGCCCGGTCCACAAGACTTCATCGACGCGGCGCGATTGAAAGCGACGCGAAGGGTCTCGTACGCCGATGCGTTCGCTGCTGTTCTGGCCCAGGATCGTGGCGCGACGGTTGTGACCGGCGATCCGGAGTTCCGGGCGTTGACCGATATCATTTCTGTTGAGTGGATCGGCCCTCCTGTACATTAGCGACTCCCAACGTCTGATAAAATGTGATTTCGCACGCTGCTTGGTGAGGCTGGCCTTCGGACCGGACTCCGCGAAAAATCACCCTGCTGACTGGACATCAACTGACTATGGCTGCTGCCGCTACTGGTGCTGGACTCGAAGGCGTCGTCGCAACGTCTTCCAATATTTGTTTCATTGACGGTGAAGCTGGAATCCTGAGCTATCAGGGCTACAACATCCACACCCTCGCCGAAAACGCGACCTTTGAAGAAGTCGTCTACCTGTTGTGGCATGGCAAGCTGCCCACGCAGTCCGAACTCGACCAGTTGAAGACTTCGCTCGTGGAAAATCGCGAGATTCCCGCCGAAGTCACGGCGTTTCTCAAGTCGGCGGGCAAATGCAAGCCGATGGACGTCCTGCGTACCGCCGTCTCCATGCTCGGCCTGTACGATCCGGACGCCGCCGAAACCTCCATCGAATCGAGCGTCCAGAAGGCGCACCGGCTGATGGCGCAAACCGCCACCATCGTCACCACCTTCGATCGTCTTCGCAAGGGCAAGGACGTCGTGGCGGGCGATCCGTCGCTCGGCTTTGCCGCCAACTTCCTGTACACGCTTACCGGCAAGAAGCCCGACGACATCTCGGAAAAGACGTTCGACATCGCGCTCACGCTGCATGCCGACCATGAGTTGAACGCGTCCACCTTTGCTGCCCGCGTCACCGCCGCTACGCTTTCCGATATCTATTCCGCTGTCACTTCCGGCATCGGCGCTTTGAAAGGACCGCTCCACGGCGGCGCCAACGAAGACGTCATCAAGATGCTGCTTGAAGCCGGTACCGAAGCCAAGGCGCTCGCCCACGTGCAGAACATGCTGGCCAACAAGCAGAAGGTTCCGGGCATGGGCCACCGCGTCTACAAGACCGTCGACCCGCGCGCCACGCACCTGAGCAAGATGTCGCTCGAACTCGGCAAGCGTACCGGTCACGAAGATCTGTACTACACGTCGAAGAAGATCGAAGACTACATCAAGAGCGAGAAGAAGCTGAACGCCAACGTCGACTTCTACTCGGCCTCGACCTACTATTCGCTGGGCATCCCGGTGGACCTGTTCACGCCGATCTTCGCTGTGAGCCGCATGTCGGGCTGGACGGCGCACGTGCTCGAGCAGTACCGCAACAACCGTCTCATCCGTCCTCGCGCCGAATACACGGGCGCCGAAGTGGGTCAGCCGTGGATCCCGATCTCCGATCGCAAGTAACGAACGATAGCTGGCTTGTTTCCTTCAGAAGGCGGGCCTCAGCGCCCGCCTTTTTCCTTGTTTTTTGACCCAATCATAGAACTCCATGCACGACCTAAACTGGTTCCGTAACAACCTTGACGCCGCCGCCGCGCGACTGGCCCTGCGGCCCTTTCTGATCGACAAAGAGCAGTTCCTGACACTCGATTCGCAGCGCCGTGCCGCGGTCACCGAGGCGGAAACGCTCAAGGCGGAACGG
The DNA here is from genome assembly GCA_018268875.1 of Acidobacteriota bacterium. Taxonomy (GTDB): domain Bacteria; phylum Acidobacteriota; class Terriglobia; order Bryobacterales; family Bryobacteraceae; genus F-183. Next base: position 1,892 of record JAFDVT010000428.1, on the reverse strand, counting down.
AACTCGGCCAGCATGGAAATCGGCAAGCTCAAGAAGGCGGGCGCCGATACCGCCGAGGCGCAGGCAAAAGTTCGCGCCATGGGCGACCGCATCAAGGAACTCGACGACAAGGTCGCCGAAGTCGACGAACAGTTCCGCGCCATTCTCACTGGGATTCCCAATCTTCCGCACGAATCGGTGCCGGTTGGAAAGTCCGCCGAAGATAATGTGGAGGTCCGCCGCAGTGGCGAACCGCCCAAGTTCGACTTTACGGCCAAGCCCCACTGGGACCTCGGCGTCGAACTCGGCATCCTGGACATAGAACGGGCGGCCAAGATCACCGGTGCGCGTTTTGCCGTGTATTGGGACCTGGGCGCCAAGCTGGAACGCGCGCTGATCAACTTCATGCTCGACACGCATACGCGCGAGCATGGCTATACCGAAGTGCTGCCGCCGTTCATGGTGAACTCGGCCAGCCTGTTCGGCACCGGGCAGTTGCCCAAGTTCGCCGAAGACCTGTTCAAGATCGACAAGACGGATTACTGGCTCGCGCCCACGGCCGAGGTTCCGGTGACCAATCTGTTCCGCGAGGAAACGCTCGAAGCCGACGAGCTTCCGGTGAGCCTGTGCGCCTACACACCTTGCTTCCGTTCGGAGGCCGGCTCCTATGGGCGCGACGTCCGCGGCATCATTCGCCAACATCAGTTCCAGAAGGTGGAACTAGTGAAGTTTACGACGCCGGAACAGAGCTTTGACCAGTTGGAACTGCTCACCGGGCACGCCGAAAACATTCTGAAAAAGCTTGGTCTGCCGTTCCGGACGGTGGCCTTGTGCACCGGCGACATGGGCTTTTCTTCCGCCAAAACCTACGACATCGAAGTGTGGTTACCGGGCCAGAACGACTTCAAGGAAATTTCGTCCTGTTCGAACTTCGAAGCGTTCCAGGCGCGCCGCGCCAACATCCGCTGCAAGGCGGGCAAAGGCAAGAGCGAGTTCGCGCATACGTTGAACGGCAGCGGTCTTGCGGTGGGGCGGACGTGGGTGGCGATTGTCGAAAACTATCAGCAGGCGGATGGTTCGGTGGTCGTGCCGGACGTGCTGCGGCCGTATCTCAACGCGGAGCGGATCACGCCCAACGGGTTGATGAAGTAGTCTCGATAGATGATCCTCGAGGCGGGCGATTGGACGGTCCTTGAAGTGGTAAAACTGAGCGTTGGGATTTGCACGCCGCTCGTTGTCGCTATTGTCGGTTACTGGCTGAGTCTCCGACTAAAGCAAATTGAGCAAACAAATTGGGGTAATCAGAAGCTCGTCGAGCGGCGTATTCAGTTTTATGTCGATGTCGTTCCGCTGCTAAATGATTTGCTTTGCTACATGACTTACGTGGGCTCTTGGAAGGAACTCGCGCCAGACGAAGTGGTCGCCGCGAAGCGGAAGCTCGACCGGGCGTTTTACGTCTATTCACCGCTCTTTCCTCCAGGACTCATGAGCCGCTACATACACTTCGTTAACTGTTGCTTTCGAACGTTTACTGGCTGGGGTAGCAACGCGCGGTTGCGTACGGATTTCTTCCGCCGCAAAGCAACCCGAAAGGACTGGGTACCGGAGTGGGAGGCGCTGTTTGCGCCAGATGACGTTCTGGAACTGCCGGAAATCCAGGCGGCTTACAACGCACTTATCCAAACGCTGGCGGAAGCCCTCGGTGTTGGAATTGTTGATCCGCACCTTCCCGCTGGGCAACTGCCTGGAGGTAGCACTAGGCAACTGCTACCGGACGGAGCCCCCTGGAACAATCGTGCAAGACCCGACGCTTTTTGACTTGCTCGCATGACGGCCAGGTAGAACTCGATGAGAATGCGCTTGTCCTGTGTCTGAGGTTGTTCAACATCGGATTGGACGCTGTTTGGTCAGAA
>JAFDVT010000427.1 GCA_018268875.1 Acidobacteriota bacterium | reverse complement strand
GATCTTCGAATACTTCGCGCTTGGCGAACGGTTCGCGCTTGGACTTGTGGATCTTTTACTGGTGGCGGCGACGGCGAATCCAGGTTGCGGAAGCCGCGAGGCCCGCCATCAGGATGAACGCCGAGGAGGGCTCCGGAACTCCGGTTGCGGCCGCGAAGGTCGGCGCGGAGAACGCGAAATCCTGAATCCCGCCCGTGGCAACGGGAACTCCGAACCGTACGCTCCGGATGCCGCTACCTGAAAAGGAGAGCACAGCCTGGGAACCGTCTGCAGCTGGGCCCGAGACCCCGTTCACAGACACGGTGCCAAGCAGCATGTTGGAGCTGTTGTATACCTCCAATTGGCCGGTGTAGTCGCCGTAGAAGTCCGCCTGGATGCCAATCGAAAAGTTAGAAACGGCCTGCGAAAACAGCAGCGTGACGGGACCATTCGTGCCCGCCGTCCAGACGAGAGGAGTTCCCGGTAGGAAATTGCCGGTCCATCCATTGCTCTGATCGATACGTTGTAACCCATTGACATTCTGGCTGAAGGTGCCCGTAACGCCGTTGGTGCTGGTGAGGCTAAACGAGCTTCCGAGGCCAGTGAAGTTTCCCCCCAGGGTTGTGAAGTCAAAAGTGTCTGCGAATAAGCCGATTGAGCTTACCGCGAAAACTGCGAGCAATTTCCGCATACGGAATGGTCCTCCTAAAGTAAAGACCGGCTGGATTGCCGGTCTCAAACGTATTGGTCTTCTGTTCGAATGCTCAGATAGACTTCTTCGAATTCTCTCATAGCTTCCCGGAGTTTCTCTGCTCAACCAGGTGCTCGGATGCCCGCATGGCCAGCGTCATGATGGTGATGGTGGGGTTCTGCGTGCCGCCGGTGACGAAACTGGAACCGTCGACGACAAACAGATTCTTCACATCGTGCGCTTGATTCCAGCGGTTGAGAACGCCCTTCTTGGGGTCGTCGCTCATGCGGCAAGTGCCTAACTCATGGATGCTGTATCCGGGCGGGAACGGCTTGTCGTTCTTGCTCAGAATCTCAAAGCCCGCGTCCTTGCAAACTTCCGCCAGCGTATCCACCGAATCCTTGGCCATGTTCGCCTCGTTGTCGGTGTACTTGCAGTGGAAGCGCAGCACGGGGATGCCATAGGCGTCCACCGTGGTCTTGTCGATTTCGCAGTAGTTCTCGTAACGCGGCAGGACTTCGCCCATGCAGGTCGCCGAGATGGTGGCGCCGCGGTAGGAGTTCAGCATGGTTTCGAGTTCCGCGCCCCAGGCGGGCAGGATGCGCGGATCGGGCGTGGCGCTGGTGGAAAAGTCGAACGCCGCGCCGCGAATGAAGTTGCGCTTCTCGCCTTTGGTCAGATTCTGAAAGCGCGGGATGTAGCCTCCGCCGCCCATCAGTCCGCGCGGCGCCTTGCCGTCGCGAGCCTCGGGTACCGCCGCCACCACGCTCTGCGTGATGTAGAACTGGTCGTGCAAGTAATGCCCAAGTGCGCCGCTCGAGTTCGCGATCTTCGAATTCAACAGCAGGCGCGTACTTTCGAGGCAGGACGCCGCCAGGATGACGTACTTCGCCTTGGCGAACAGTTCGCGCTTGGACTTCCGGTCGATGTAATACACCCCGTTGACGAGGCCGGTATTCCGGTCTACCGAGAGTTCGCGCGCCACCGCGTTGGGCACGATGGTAAGGTTGCCGGTAGCCATGGCGCCCGGCAGAGTGAGGTTCAGCGAACTGGCCAGTTGCCCGTTGCCGAGCGAACGCCGGATCTTGGTGAACGTCATGTTGCGGCTTTTGCCCGCCGCCGCCATACGCTTGGCCGCGCCCGAATCGGGAGTGTCATCCGGAACGAAATTGCCGTCCGGCAACTGTTTCAGGCCCTCTTTCCGGCCCGCAACGCGGAAAATCTCTTCCACACGCGAATAGAACGGATCCAGTTCGGCGTGATCGACCGGCCAGTTTTCACCAAAGCCGTCAAAGTCCTTGGCCTTGAACTCGTAGTCGCTCAGACGGAACGACATGCGAGCCCAGAAGTTGCTCTTGCCCCCGATCATGCGTACGCGAACCCAGTTGTAGGGCTCGTTGGGCGCGTGCGTGTACGGCACTTCCTGCTCGTCCACCCACTGGTTGGCATTGAACTCGTTGGCCTGAAACACGTGCGACAGTCGCCCCGGCTTGCCGAACCCGCGATACGGCAGGTCGTACACGTTCTTCAGGACGCGGTCCTTTTGAAAGTCCACCTGCGGTCCGGCGTCGAGCATCAGGCATTTGACGCCCTTTTTCGTAAGCGTGTGCGCGGCCATACCGCCCGAGGCCCCGGAGCCCACAATCAAAACATCGTAGTCTTGCATTCCGATCTCCTCGTTCGCCTAGTCGAGCGTATTCCAGTACAGCCCGGTTCCCGTTACACCGCGGCGTCCACCGCCACTGGAGCCAGCGGACTTCACCCATTCACGGGAATTCATGGTCGCCTGCCGGATGTCGATCTTGGCCTGACGCAGAAACTTCGCCACCGGATCCTTCGGCGGGTCGTAAGTCCAGGTCTGCTTCAAAGGTGCGAGCATCCGGGCCGCATTCGCGTCGTCGAGGCCTTTCAACCCGTCAAGACCCGCGCGGTACATATGCTGGCGGTCTGCCGGCGATTGTGACAGCAGGAAGTCCATAAAGTCGGGTACCTGCGCTTCGATCGCGCCAGGAGCGCCGTTGGCGCCAGCGGGCATCAGGATCGCGCAAAGCTTCTTGAACGTGGCGAATTGGGTTGGCGTAAAGAACTTGGGTCCCACGGCCGTCCCCGCCTCGTCCGGCATCGCCGTATCGAGGTGGACAATGGGCGCATTTGCCACGCCCATCTGCTGGCTTTGGGTTGCTTGCGGCCTTTGCTGCTGCTGTTGTTGTTGCTGCTGCGCCCCGGCGGACTGCGGCACGAACGCGGCGGCTACGGGAGCCGCTTGGAGGAATCTTCGGCGTTTCATGGGGTCTCTTGTGTCCCCACGATTTTATCAGTTGAACTAGCTTTGCTGTTCCGCCAACGCCTGTTTCTGTGCGCGGAGCCAGGCTTGCTTGCTCTGGTATTCCTCGTACAGCGTCGAAAAGCCAGCCCAGTAATAACCGCCGACAAACAGCATCAGGAACGGAACGGCCAGGAAGTTGTAGGTTTCGATCGCGTACAGCACCATGGCCGAGAAGAACACGCCCATGGCGATCTCCAGATACGGCAGCCAACCGGAGCGTGCGCGGTACTTCAACTGTTGCGTCTTGCCCACGGCCTTGCCGCCCAACCCGAACTTCGGCGTACGGATAAAGGCGCTTTCCTTGCCAAGCAGCGCTTCAATTACGGCCTTGGCGTTGATCAGCGTTAGCGCGACGCCCGCCGCCATCAAAGCCGGCAGAAAGATGATGGACCGCTTCCAGGTCTTGGGATGCAGTTCCCGCTGGGCAACCAGATAAAACGCCGAAACCGACCAGAACGACGCGACGATCAGCGGGAAGTCGAAGATCAGCATCTCGACCGGACCCATGTAGAACCGCACGATCATCACCGGCAGCATCAGCGCCGACACGATGATCATCAGCGGGTACGAAATGTTCGGCGTGAGGTGGAAGAACGCTTCGGCTTTGACGCGCCACGGCTGGTCGGACTTCAAAATCCGCATCAACAGCTTGCGCGCCACCTGCGTCAGACCCTTGGCCCAGCGCGACTGTTGCACCTGGAACCCGTACGTATCGGCCGGTAGTTCCGACGGGCATTCGACCGACGGGACGTACACAAACTGCCAGCCCTTCAACTGCGCGCGGTAACTGAGGTCCGAATCTTCGGTGATCGTGTCGTGTTCCCAGCCGCCGGCTTCTTCAATCGCCTGCCGCCGCCAGATACCCGCCGTACCGTTGAAGTTGAAGAACAGGTTCTCGCCAAAACGCGCGCCGTGTTCAAGGACAAAATGCCCGTCGAGCAGCATCGCCTGCACTTCCGTGAGCACGGAATCGTGCCGGTTCAGGTAACCCCAGCGCGTTTGCACCATGCCGACCTTGGATTCCTTGAAGAAGTGAATGGTCTTTTGCAGGAAGTCGACAGGCGGCACAAAGTCGGCGTCAAAGATGGCGATGAATTCGCCGGTCGCGTCTTCCATGCCTTCCTGCAACGCGCCAGCCTTGAAGCCGTGGCGGTTGGTGCGATGGCGGTATTCGATCGGATAGCCCGCGGCGCGATATTCGGCAACCAGGCGCTCGGCGTAGGCGTGCGTTTCGTCCGTGGAATCGTCCAGGATCTGGATCTGCAGCTTGTCCTTCGGATAGTCGATCTTGCAGATTTCGTCGACCAGGCGGTCCACCACGAAGCGTTCGTTGTAGAGCGGCAACTGCACGGTGACGCGAGGCAGTTCGTCAAATCTGCTGGGGGCTTCCTTGGGAAGCTTGTGTTTGTTCTTGTAGTAGGCCCGGATCATCTCGTAACGATGAAGGCCATACAGAGACAGGACGATGAGCACCGCGAAGTACGGCACCAGCATCGTGTAGTCGAACCAGTCCAGTTGATGGATTCCGGCAAACGTGTCGTCAAACAGCGCGTCCATCATCTTGTCGGTGGCGGACTGCGCGCCGAGAAGCAAAAAAGCAAAAGGACTGACACCGCCAGGAATCATAGTCAAAGAAACGTAGTTCTCCTAAATAGTCGTAACTAGTGTAGCGTGACCGAAAACCCGTTGCCGGTCCAGCGGTGCAGCCGGAGTTCCGCGCTTTGCATGCCATCGCGCGTCTGGTTCACTGCCAGATAAAACAGCCCGCCGCCGAGCGACACCATTCCCACGTCCGCTTTCTGATACCAGCCGCGAGGCGCGGGCAGCAGCAGTCCGATCTCCGTCCGGCGAGGCTTGGTTCGCCCGTCCACCGCGAACAGCGTATAGTTCGGGAACCCCGGTTTGCTGCCGGCGTACACGCCCATCAGCCAGGTATGCGTACCCGCGTCGTACTCCAGGTTCTGGACGCCGAATTTGGTGTTGCCCGTGTACACGAAGTACTTGCCATCCGCGTTTGCAGGACCCGACTTGTGCGGCGCCGACTCATCGAGCGGCTGCGCGTACTTCCGTTCCCAGTCCGCGATGTCGTACTGCAGCAGGACCTGATGATCGTTATCGGTGCGCTTCACATCCTCGAAGATGCCGTATGCCACCGTGAGGTACAGCTTGCCAGCCGCCGCCTCGCCGAACCGGGGACCGAAGGCGACGCCGTCAATCCCGCTGCAGCCGTACTTGCCGCTGGTAAAGTCCGCCGCGACTTCCGGAAGATAGACGGTCTGCATCAGGTCCGAACCCTGCGCCCGCAGCTTTGGCGAGGTGATCTTTGCGCCGTCGATGATCGCGATGTAGAACGCCTTGGCGTCCTTATACTCGAGCGAGCCGTAGACGCGTCCATCGTGGAACGCGAGGTCGCCCAGGTGGCCGTGGAAGCCGCCCAGCGTACCCAACACGCGTCCGCTGGCGAGGTCGGCTTTTACCAGCAGATTGGTGAACGAGTAGTAAACAACGCGGTTCTGCTGGTCGATCGCCACGCCTTGCACATGCCCGGCTCCAGGCCAGGGTCCGCTTTGGAGCGTGGGCGGAAAATCCTCGCTTCCGGCGGCCATCAGCAAGAACAGGAACGGCAGCAGCATTGCCTGCAATTTTACAGCGCCCTGGCGAGCGATGCCGTACGTTCGGCCGCGTCCTCCGGCCCGGATTCGAAACGCCAGAACAGTTCCAGCCCGTGTTTGCCGGCGTCATTCTGGAACATCCCCTGGCTCTTGTGTTCGGCGATCACCCAGTTGACGACAATCTCGTAACGCAGCGCGGAGTTCATGCCGAAGGTCTGGCGGCGGTCGAACGTGAACTCGGGTTCGGCGTGCGCGGTACGGGTTAGCGCAAAGCGAGGCAAGCCTCCGAAGGAAGGCGCGGCGGTATCAGCCGCAGGTTCCGCGCCCAGAACGACGGGACGCTCCGCGGGATCGAGCTTGGCCGCTGTTTCCAAAGCCAGCAAGGCCGCCGCCTGATGATGTCCGTGCGTCGATTCGCGAGGCAGGATCGTGAACACGAAATCGTACTTTTCCCGTGCGAACAGGTCCTGCAGCGTCTCCCGCACGCGCGAGCAGTTCCAGATGTCTTCGAGCGCCTCCGCCGCATCCAGCGTGAATCTGTGGTCGCGTTCGCTCAGAAAGTGATGATTGCGAATGCCGATGATGCGCCCGGCCGACAGCGTTTCTTTCTGGCGAATCTCAGGCAGACGGCTGCGTCCCGTCGACTCGTCCGTCAGCGGCACGCCGTAAATCTTTTCGG
>JAFDVT010000426.1 GCA_018268875.1 Acidobacteriota bacterium | reverse complement strand
GGGAGCGACAGTGCCCGTTACGAACTCCGGCGCGTACCCGCCCTTGGGCAGATCGATCCGCACCGAATTCCCCGCCCCGGGACCCCCATAGTAATCCGCCAGTTTCTTTCGGAGCCGCCGCGCCTCGACACGAACAATCGGATCGATCCTCGGGTCGTATTCGCCATTCCGGTCAAAAACCTCGCGCCCGATCAACAGTTCCTTCGCTGGTTCGCCCTTCAGTTTCGCCTCAACCACAAACCGCAGGAAGCGGCACAGGCGATCCGAATTCTGGAACTCGGCGCTCCCGGTTACCCGTTCCAACTCCTCGCGCACCGCCTGCGGATCCATACCTTGACTGTCGCATTGCAGCATTTTAAACTCAACACGTTACGTCGCGTTTTACGGTAAGCTTACCGCGCGATTACTGCGTTTTTGCGAGGCCATCGCCGCAAACTCGAACCATGAAAACCACAATCCTGTTGTTCGCAATGACGGCGGTAGCGGCCCTTGCCGGTCCTCCGCTCATTTGCCAACCCATCGACATCAGCGGCGCGAAGTCCCTGCCCTGGACCAACGCTTCCGGCTGGAACGGAACCGACTCCCACTACAACGCCAACGAATCGCTTACCAAAGACACGCTCGCCCTTCTGCAGCCCTCCACGCCGCTCAACGTCCGCATGGAAACGATGCGGCGCGCGGCGATCTACGCGGCGAAAAACGAGGTGCTGGCCGAACAGTTGACCGCCCGCCTGATCGCCCGGGTGGCTGACGCCGAAGCCTCCGGCCAGAAGCAGCCCAACGCCTGGTTCGACGCCGGGTACTTCGTCGAAACCCTTCGCCAAGTGACCTTTATTTACCGTTACGATATGCTGTCGCCGGCCGAACGCGCCGATTGGAGATTACGAGGCGGCAATCTAGGCCTGGACGGCAAGTCCTGGATCGAAAAGGCAATGCGGATGGGCGGCAAAGGGATGGAGGTCGCGATGGTGAAGGTCGTGGAATATCGCGACGCGGACCTCAAGCGGATGGCCACAAAGAACCCTCTCCTACATTGAGAACTATAGATGCATAACAGTTAGACTTTTTCTTGTCCAGAATTCGACTTGACCACAAAGTGGGTTTCCTTCATTCTGGATAAGACTCATGTCCATGAAGAAGCGAATTCTATTAGCCTTGCTGGCGGTAGCGCCGGCTTTTGCAGATGTAGTGGTCGATGGCGGATGGTACGGATTCTGCTACGACGGATCCAACTCGCCCATTACGGCGGGTTGTCAGAACGCAGGCGCGGGCGTGACTGGTAACCCGGTTACGTTTACCCTGACGACGCCCGGTGTCTTCCGGATCACCGACGCGTTCTTCGCAGGCGACACCTTCGATGTCTATTCAAACGGGCACTTGATCTTACAGACCCCGGTGGTGGCGGCCCAACCCGCGCCGGGCATCACCGATCCCGACCTTGCCTTCGCGAACCCCGCTTATAGCCGTGGTTCAGTGGCTCTTGGTCCGGGCAGCTACCAACTGCAGGTGTTCGTTCGGGATTCGCCCTTCGACAGCGGTGCGGCGTACCTGTCGGTGATCAGTTCGGCGGCGGCGGTTCCGGAACCCGCGGCGGTAAGCGGCCTCATGGCGGCAGCGGCGCTCGCGATCGGCATCGGCCGGCGGCAGCGCCAGCGGCAGTAACCTCACGCAAGACAAACGAAAGCCCCGCCCGGCAGCATCGCCGCCAGCGGGGCTTTTCCATTTGCCAGGCTCGTTCGTTCTATTACTTCGCGGCGGGCGGTGTGCGACGCGTCGCCTGTCGCGCCACCATCTGCCACTGGCTACCCTTCTTCACCCAGATCTGCAGCACGTTGAGTTGCGTGGGAGTGGACGACGACGCCGTGTTCAGGATGTCGATATCGCCCTTCACGACCGCCGTGTTCCCATAGAACCGGATGTTCTGTGGCTTGTAGTCGATCTTTTCGTACTTCGCCGCTTCGAATGCGGCAATCGCCTGCGCCTTGGTTTCGTTCAGACCGTTGGAATGGCTGTAGGTAACATCGTCCGCCAGCATCTTCGACAACGCCGCCTTGTCCTTCTTGATAACCGCCGCGGCGAAGTCGTCCAACTGCTTCTTGATCATGTCTTCCTGAGCGCCAGCCATCAGCATGCCTCCGCACAACAACAGGGTGATGAGAAACTTCATAGGTCCTTCAGTCTATCAATTACTGGACCGGTTCGAAGCGAATGAAAAGCCGGTTCCCGGTTGCCTCCGCATACTTTTTCAAAGTACGCGTGGATGGCATCCTTCCGCTGCCTTCTAACCGCGCAATAGCCGCCTGTGTCGTGTTCATCCGCCGGGCGACTTCTTCCTGCGTTAGGCCCGCGCGCGCCCGGGCCTGAATCAAAGCGGACGCCAGCGCGAATTCTTCCGCAAGCGCTTCGTACTCTTTGCGGTATTCCGGATCTTCCATCCACTTCTTGTGCGAGTCATCGATACTTTTGGGCTTCATTTTATTCCTGCCTTCTTGACACGCTCAATGGCCAGATCGATCTCGTGAGGTATTCAACGCCAGTTCAACCACGCAACCGCGTTATTGCATTTTGG
>JAFDVT010000425.1 GCA_018268875.1 Acidobacteriota bacterium | reverse complement strand
CGGAACGACGAAAGCCTGCATCAGCGTCGTGGTGCCGAATAACAGGATGAGGATCGTGACGGTCCATTCGGACACAAAGTCGCGAACGGCAAGCAGATACTTTTGCATTAGAAAAAGGACTCGCTATTCAAGAGGATACCCGCGAACGATTTGAAAGGTCCGGCTCCAGCGCGTGCGATCGAAAAAATGGATCACCACGTTGGCCACGTGCCGTATGGAAATAGACGGATCCTGAAGGTCTTCGGAACTGGCATCGAACGACCAGTAGATGATCAACGGTTTGCCGATGATGTTGGCGCGAGGAACGAAACCCCAAAAGCGGGAATCGTCCGATTCGTCACGGTTGTCTCCCATGGCGAAGTAACAATCGGCCGGAACGACGAGTTCACCGGTTTTGCGGTCGACGTGACGTTCGAGCATCTCCTGGGCCTCTTTGCGGAGGTACGGATAGGAATCGCCGGGAAAAAAATGCTTGTAATAGTCGACGTAGCCCGGGCGGTGGACGACGTACGGCTCATGGACCGGTTTTCCGTTTAAATGCAGCACCTTATCGACGAGCTTGATCCGGTCGCCGGGCAGGCCGATGGCGCGCTTGACGAAGGTGTTGCGGATGTCGAGCGGGTAGCGGAAAACGATGATGTCGCCGCGCTTGATGGGGCGATACGGCAACAGATATTTACTGATCGCGCCGGGGGGCGAATAGGTCTGCTTATCTACCAGCAGATGGTCCCCGATGAGCAATGTGTCCTTCATGGAACCTGTTGGAATCACATAGGCTTGCACCAGCATCGTGGTTCCGAACAAAAGCAGAAGGATGGTGACGGTCCATTCCGCGAGGGCGTTGCGCTGCGGATGCGTCGGGACTTCAACCGGGGCGGCCTCGGCGGGGACTTCAGCAGGGACGGCCTCCGCAGCGGCGGCGACCTCTACCGGCGTTGGTTCGTGTTCCTTCGGCTGCTGCTGCTCCTGCTGCTCTTCTGGCTTGGCCAGTTGTTCGTCCACAATGCCATTCTACCGTGGACTAAACGTTTGTCCGAAAGCTGCCGATGTGAGCCGAGAGGCTATGCTCAACCGAATCGTCGCCATTTGCACCCTTGCCGCGGCCGCCGCCGTCGCTCAAAACGCAACGGAGACGGGGTCGGAGGAGGCGCTTCGCAACCATTTCAAGGCCGCCTATGAGGCGCGGGACAATTCCGACGCCGATGCGGAAATCCTGGCCTGGCGTTCGGCGTACCTCGAAGCGTTCAATCTGAAGCAGGCGGACCCACTGTACCAGAGCTTGATGGCTCTCGATCAATTATTTAAGGATAATGACCGTCCGCTGGAGCGGATCACCGCGCTGCGTTCGGGCGGCGACGCTCTGCGCAAATTTCCGGGTAGCAGCGGGGCGATCTGGGCGGCGCATGCCGACATCGCGCTGGCTTGCGCGCTGGAAGATCAGGGCAAGCGGCAGGAGGCAGCGGCGCTCGCTCGCAAGGCGCTGCCGGTGCTCGAGGCCAATTACGGGTTCCGGAGCCGCGAGTATCTGGAAACGCTGCGCATGCTGATTACCGTGTTTGAGGAAGACGGCAACGCCGCGGCTTCTGCGCTGGTGCTGAAGTACCAGGAGATCGAACGCCAGCGGGACGCCGAACCGGTGTACGGCTATCAACCGGACGCTCGCATTCGGCCTTTGCTCGAAAAGCTTCGGGCGTCGTTTCCCAAAAATGTCGCGGAGGCCCATTTCTCGCTGGGGCAGATTGCGGCGATCGCGGACAAGCTTCCCGAAAAGAACCCGTTCCGCGCCAAGGCGATGGCCGATGCCGGCGCCGCCTGCCTGAACCGCAAGGAAAAGATCGATCCCAAGGTCGTGACCCTGGCCGAAGGGTATATGCGGAAGGCGCTGGACATCCGCGAACGGGCGATGGGAACCACCGGGATCACCGATGCAACCAAGTTGAGCCTCGAAGTGCTCCACCTCCGGCGGTATCAGGAAGAGGCGGACATTCTGGCGCGGCACTATGCGGCAATTGGGGACCAGAAGCGGCAACTGGAACTGTTGGAACGTACGCTTGCGACGTTCGAGCGGCTGTTGGGTGCCGATCATCCGGCGCTGGCGGGTCCGTTGCGGCGGCTGGGCGATTACTACTACGGCAACAACAACAAGGAACGCGTCAAGCGGATCGCCGAAGGTACGGGCAAGGATGACGCGAGGCTAGACAAGGCGATCGGGTTCACGCGGCGGGAACTGGCGATTTACGAAAAGGCGTTTGGGGCGGAGGACGCCATCCTGGTGAACACGCTGTCGCGCCTGGGCGAGATGTGCTGGGTAAAAGGCGTGGAGGCGGAGGCCAAAGGGCTCGATGCCCGCGCCGCCGCGATTCGCAATGCGCAGGTTGTCGCGTTCACGCCGGAAGCGACGCTACAGCAGGAAGTAAAGCAACTCCGCGCGTTCCTACGGTTTGAAGATGCCGACGAAGAGTTGGAAATCTTCAAGAAACTTCATTAATCAACGCGACAAGACAAACGTCTTGGGCGTTAATTCCGGCAAACGGACTCGCTTGTCCTCACGCAGGTCGACGACGCGAGGCGTGATCGTGACGCGGAACCCGGTTTCGGGCAACAAATCGCTGACCTGCTCGCCCAGAATGAAATCGCGCAGTTCCCGCGCACTCTTTTCCATGGCAGCGCTGGCCTTCGCGCGGAAGGCGGCGGTCGTGGTCCAGCGAATTTTCGTTCCAGGTCGCAAGACCGACGTCACCTGCGCGAGACGAAAGCCGCGAAAAGCGGCGAGGTATGCGTCCGCGCACCATGTGACCTTGCCACCGGATTCGCGTGGCCGGTCCTCTACCTTCGTACCGGCTTGTGTAATCTCCGTCCGCCAGTAACTTGTGGTGTTCCAACCTTCGCACGGTCCGGAGGAAAGCAACGTATCACCCGACGTCCCGCCAGTTCGAAGCGTGTAGACGCCGGCGGGAGGAAAGTCCTGGGGAACCCGCCGAATGCGCTTCGACGTTGGTATGCCGTCGCCAATCCCTCCCCCGATGACGTATTCCGGTTCCTTGTCGTATACCTCGATGTAATGCTCGAATTTTCGCAGCTTCACCATCCGAAGAAAGAAAGTTTTGGACCGAATGTCCAGCAGGCGATTGCTGACGGCAATCCATTCGGTACGCGTCAGGTCCCGATCCCCTTCCAGCTTCAGCAGGGTGTCTTCGGAAGCGTAGGGTATGAGCAGGATCGTTACTTCGTCGCGCCAGCGGGATGAGAAGGACAGCGCGAGTTCCGGCGGCACTTCGGCGCGAAGACGGATAAGAGCGTCGAGCAGCGATTGGATGAGAAAGAAGTCCTCGCCATCTAGGGGCGCTGTCCTGTGCGGCACCATGCGTTCCAGTTCCGCCAGCAGAGGTTTGTGACAATCGTGGACGAGCAGGCTACCGCAAAGGTACGCGCCCCAGGCCTTGTCAGCCGTCCTCGTAGATTCGAGCAACCGGATCGCGCGAGACGGGAGTTCCGATTCCGGACGTTGCGCGCTTGCAACCGCTGTGAGTAATCCCAGGAGAAGGGCGAGCCTCATCGAAGTATGTAGACCCCGATTACACTCCCGATGTTCCGGTTTCGAGAATCAGGAACGCCATGCCCTGTTGCGACGTGTGCGTCAGCGACAGCGCTATGTTCTCCACGCCCAGCCGGTCCGCGTACTGCTTGGCCTTGCCGTGAAACTGCAGCGTCGGCTTTCCCGAACGCTGGTTGACCACTTCAAAATCCTGCCAGCGGACGCCGCCGCGCCACCCTGTCCCGATCGCCTTCATACCCGCTTCTTTGGCCGCGAAACGGGCCGCCATGCGTTCGTACTTGTTTGCCTTGCGGCTGACATACGCGATCTCGCCCGGCGTGTAGATGCGGCGGACAAAACGGTCGCCCCAGCGTTCCACGGCCCTGCGGATTCGGTCCACTTCGCAGATGTCGATCCCGGTTCCGACGATCATGACGCGAT